>CAZCJT010000052.1:0-10854 GCA_964498565.1 uncultured Acidimicrobiaceae bacterium | reverse complement strand
CCGCCACCATGGCGGCGGCGAGGGTTGCGACCGCCGCGCCGACCGCAGCGGCAACGAGGCCGTGGGGGCGGCGCCGCGACCCGAGGACCGACGCGGACCCCAGGACGGGCAGGAGCACGAGGAGCGCAACCGTCATCCCTTGAGCTTCCGCAGCTTCTCGGTGATGTCGGCCCGCCGTACCCGGTACACGTTCGTGATGAGCGCGAACCCGAGCGCCATCTCGATCGCCATCACGGTCATGAACACGATCGCCAGCATCTGCCCCTGCGGGTTGCCTCCGGTGCTGTGTGCCCAGAGCGCGATGAGCGCGAGCAGCGCGCCGTTGATCATGAGCTCGAGGCCCATCATCAACATGACGAAGGACTGCTGGCTGATCGCCCCGTAGAGGCCGACGGCGAACAGTGCGGCTGCGACGACGAGAAGGGCCTCCAGGGTCATGGTGACTCGAGCTCCTCGATCTCCAGCGCCGGCTCCAGCGACCCCTCATCGGCCGTGCCGAACCGGCCGTTGCGGCTGGCCAACGCGATGGCGCCGATCATCGTGGCGAGCAGGGCGACGCCGGCGGTCTGGAACACCAGCATCGAGTCGCCGAGCAGCTCGAAACCGAGCTCGGCGGTGGCGTCGACCGCAGGGTCGACCGGCTGGTCAGGGAACTCGACCGTGAGGGCGACGACGGACAGGCCGGCGAACGACACGACGCCGGCGGCCACGGCGAAGCGGTGCTGGTGCACCATGAACATCGGGTTCAAGCCGGCCGGGTTCATCATGAACATGACCATCACGACCGCCATGATCAGCATCTCGCCGGCCATCATCAGGATCAGCACCACACCGAGGAACTCCGCCGCCAGCAGCACGAGGATGGCGCCCACCCCGACGAACGAGGCGAGCAGCCAGAACGCAGCCCGGACCATGGAGTCGGTCCGGAACACCAGGTACCCGGTGACCACACTTCCGGCAGCGAAGCACCAGAACAGCACGTCCACGACCAGCGACCGGTTCACAGCAGGAGCGCTCCGCTCACGAAGATGTTGACCAGCGCCAGCGGGATGAACACGGCCCAGCACGCGACCACGAACGGCTCGATGCGGACGCGTGCCACGAGGTGCCGGCTGCCGACCATCACGACGAGCAGGAACAGCGTCTTGAGCGCCATCCATGCCGGTCCAGGCAGCAGCGGACCCCACCAGCCCCCGAGGAACGCAGCTGCTCCCATCGCGGCGATGGCGAAGAGCATGGCGGCCCGGGCCAGCTCCCAAGCGAGCCGGTCGGTGCCGGCGTCCTCCGCCGACGTACCGCCGATGAGGTCGGCGCCGTCGGGCAGGTTCAACGGGCCCCAGAAGCTCACCCCGACGCCGACCATGAGGTAGATCGGCAGACCCAGCGGCTGTCGCACCACGTTCCACAGGTCCGCCTGGGCGTCGACGATGTCCATCACGGCCAGCGACTCCGCAGGGAGCGCGGTGGCCAGCATGGCGAGCAGGAACGGGATCTGGAGCGAAAGTGCTTGGGCGCCGTAGCGGTAGGCGCCGATCAGGGGGAACAGCGAATTGGGTGACCACCCGTGGAGGAACACGGCGATCATCACGAACGCGATGGCGGTGGCGAAGACGACGAACCCGGTGCTCGGGTCAGCGACCGCCGTGCCAGGGCCGACAGGGACGACGGCGAGCCCGGTTGCAGCAAGCCCACCAAGCAGACCCGGGGCGAGTGCCCAGCCAGGCGCATCCGGGCGCTCGGTTCGTCGCCGCCGCTGCGTGAGGAGCAGGGCCGCGGTGCGCAGCGGATCGAGGAAGACCGCGCCGACGTCGCTGCGGCCCACTCCGGCGGCCAGACGGCCGGCGGTGCCGTCGACGACAGCCACGACGTAGACGCCGACAACCATGGCAACGGCCACGGCAGCGACCGCCGCACCAGGTTCCAGGTAGGCCCTCACGGCACCGGCAGCTCCTGGTCCGGGGAGCGCAGGGCCAGGACCTCGTCAGCATCGAGGTCCAGGCTCACCACGGTAGACACCGCATCGCCCCACTCCATTCCTTCCAGCACGCTCGGCAGCAGCGGGAGCAACCGCTGCGCCGGGAGGTCCTCGACGGCGAGCCGGCCCCGCGGCGACTCCAAGGGGTCCCCCGGGTCGTGACGGCGGTCGACCGCCCGCCCCGCCAGCTGCAGGGCCTGGCGGGCTTCGGCGAGCCGCTGGGTGATGCGGGCGCGAGCATCACCGCCGTCGTGGACGATCGGCTCGAAGCCCAGCCCGACGTACGCAGGATCGGTCGCACGCTCGTCCTGCTCGATCCCGGACGCACGGGCGACGGGTCCGGTCGCCGTGCCCCCGAGATGTTCGGCCGGGATCAGCCCGACCCCCCTGGTCGCCCAGCCGAGCACCTGGGTGCGACGCAGGAGACGGTGCAGCCGCTGGACGTCCTCGCTCTGACCCGGGTGCACGTGCCTCGCGAACCGCAGGACCCGCCGAGCGAGCGAAGGCAGCTGGTGCGCAACGAGCGCCGACGCGATCGAGCGAAGGTGCGAGCGGGCACGCTCCAGCTCCAGGACCGAGACCGGCACCGGGCCATGCAGCGCATCGCTGAACGGTGTCCGCCCGTCGACCGCGACCGCTTCCCCTTCGGGGGCCACGACGACGTGCGCCTGCTGGACCACGTCGCCCTGGAGCCGGACCTCGAGCACGAGACCGGTCGGGAAGCGGGCGAAGAACGGACCGATGCGGACAGTCAGCTGGTCCAGGCGCAGGCCGTCCCGGTCCGGTGCGACCTCAGCCATCGGGCGCCCGTACGGCACCCCACCGGTCATCCCCGTCCCGCCCTGCCCGTACGGGCCGACACCACGCCACGGGGCCGGCTCCTCGTCCGGCAGCACCGGAGGGCCGGAAGCGAGCTCCCTGACCAGGAGGCGTCGATGGGTGTCGACGACGGCGTCGACGAGGACCGAAGGATCGGCATCGTGCACCTCGACTCCCGATCGGACGGGAGGAGCGGCGCGCCAACCCAGCGACCACCACACGCTCACCCGTGGTCGTGACAGACCGTCGTGCAGGCGTGCCAGCTCCCCGGCGAGGTGGGCCGGTATCGAGCCGGCGACCAACAGCACGTTCGCCGCAGCCGGCGAGTCCACGAGGTGCAGTCGTGGCTGGAGCAGGAGGTCGTCCACCCGGGCCCGGGCGCCGACGCCCGCGACCGCGAACACCGGCACGGGCGCTTGGGCGGCGATCCGATCGAGGGTGGCCCTCAAGCCCACCGCAGCGCCCGCTCCCGCCAGGCGTAGAGCACCCCAACCAGCAGGATCGTGATGAACATGCCCATCTCGGCGAGAGCGATCCCGCCTTCCCGGACGAACACCACGGCCCATGGGTACATGAAGACCATCTCCATGTCGAAGGCCAGGAACAGCAGGGCCATGACGTAGTAGCGGGCGTGGAACCGACTCCACGCGTGGACCTCCGGTGGGTGGCCGCCGAGGAACGGCACCCGCTCCGGGGCCGTCCCACCCACGCCGGCGATGGCATCGCTCGCCGATCGGACCGCCACGAGCGCGATCGAGGCGAAGACGAAGACGGCGAGCGCCGCACCGAGCGGCCCCAGAGCGGCCACGGCGCTAGGTGTAGTCGTCAGGGTTCTCGCGGAACTCCTCTGCGCAGTCCTGGCTGCAGAAGTAGTACGTCGAGCCGTCGTGGTCGACAGCGGCCACGGCGTCGGCCTCAGCGATCGTCATCCCGCAGACGGGATCCTTGACATCGGGCACGTCACTTCTCCTTCGTGTCGGGGGCTGCCGCAAGGCTTTCTACTACACGGTTTCGGCGCTCGGTGCAGCAAGTGAGCCATCGAACCACCGAATCCCCGCCGGGGCCTTCGACGCCCCCGACGGGCGTGTCTGCGGTGGCGAGACACTTGCAGGACCACTCGTGTCGATGGCCTCGTCGGCGAGGCACCACTCGGTCGGAAAACCGTGTGCGGGCAGGAGGCCGGGCGTCTCGTTGCTGCGGTCGGGTGGGGACGGTGCAGCTTCGCGTGCAGTGGTCATCGTGATGCTCCGGTGTTCGTGTCGGAACGAGGCTTTGGCAGTTGCCGACCGGTGAGCAAGTAGACGGTGAGCGGGAAGCCGTACATCTCGGTGAAGAGAGCGATGATGAAGGCGGTGAATCCGCCCATCGCCTTCCAGTCTTGGCCGTTCCCCGGTCGGAAGAAGCTCAACGCGAAGATGACGAAGATCGCCGAGTTGATGATGACGAGTGGCCAGAGCCCATAGCCGTAGTCCATGTCGTTCCCTCCGAATCTGCGGGGTCCCGTCAAACCGTACGAGCCGCAGCGAGAGCGGCCATCCGGTACGACCGCTGATCCTCGTTGCGGGCTTCCCGCACCCAGTCTCGGCAGGACACCCCGATGTGCAGGGAGGCGGACCCGGAGGATCCTTTCGCCATGACGAGAGATCCGACGGCGAAGTTCCACGATGGTCCTCAGGAGGTCGACGCACCGGCGGTGCCGATCGACGGCACCAGGCGGACGCTCGCTGGGGGCGTCGCGCCCCTCCTAGAGGCATATGCACCCGCGCTCGGTGTGCGGGTCGAGCTGTGGGACGGCAGCGTGGCTGGCGACCCGGATGGACCCGCGGTGCGGATCCGGTCGGCCGATGCGCTTCGCCGCCTGCTCTGGGCACCGGGTGAGCTCGGCATCGGGCGCGCCTACGTCTCCGGGGACATCGACATCGACGGCGACGCCATCGAGGCAGTGACCGCGCTCCGGGACTCCGATCCCCAGCTCCGGGTCGGACCCCGCCACGTGGCGGCGTTGCTACGCGCCGCTCTTCGGTTGGATGCGATCGGGCGTCCGTTGCCGCCGCCGCCCGAGGAGGCCCGCCCACGCGGGTTGCGGCACTCAAAGGCGCGGGACGCCAGCGTGATCAGTCACCACTACGACGTGGGCAACGACTTCTACCGCCTGGTGCTCGGTTCGGCGATGACCTACTCCTGCGCCCGGTTCAGCGATCCGTCGATGGACCTGGCCGAGGCCCAAGCCTCCAAACACGACCTGGTGTGCCGCAAGCTCGGCCTCCACGAGCGAAGCGGGACAAGACTGCTCGACGTCGGCTGTGGGTGGGGGTCGATGGCCATCCACGCCGCCCGCACCTACCGGGCTAGCGTCGTTGGCGTCACCATCAGCCGCGAGCAGCTCGAGGCCGCCCGCAAACGGGTCATCGAGGCCGGGGTGGCCGACCTGGTGGAGATCCGCCTCCAGGACTACCGCGACGTCCGCGGTGAGAGCTTCGACGCCATCTCCTCGATCGGGATGTCCGAACACGTCGGCAGCGAACGCATCGGGGAGTACTTCTCCGGGCTGGCCACGCTGCTCGAACCCCAGGGCCGCCTGCTCAACCACGCCATCTCCAGAGTCGGCGGAGCCAAGCTCGGCCACCGGACCTTCATTGGCCGCTACGTGTTCCCCGACGGCGAGCTCCTCGACGTCGGCGACACCGTCCTGGCGATGGAGGCGGCCTGTCTAGAGGTGCGCGACGTGGAATCGTTGCGCGAGCACTACGCCACCACGCTGCGGCACTGGGTCGCCAACCTCGACGCGAACTGGCACGAAGCGGTGCGGCTCGTGGGCGAGCGTCGCGCCCGCGTGTGGAGGATCTACATGGCCGGCTCGGCCCTCGGGTTCGAGGATGGGCGCCTCGGGTTGCACCAGGTGCTTGGCGTCGTGGCCGACCACGACGGTTTCAGCGGCATGCCCCGTACCCGAGACGGCTTCGCCACCGCCCCGAGAGCAAGTGTCGGCAACCGCGACGTCAGCGGCCCGGTTGCGGAGTAGGCCGGGTCGGAAAGGGGCACGACGCGGTTGTCGCTCCGAAGTGGATGCCTTCGGCGGTGGTGCCGCCCTGGGTGTCGTCGAGGATCAGATCGAGGCGGCCGAAGGGTTTCGTAGCGGGTCCGGTAGCGGTTCCAGTCGAGCTCGGCCAGATGGCGCCCCCCGAGCGTCGGCCTGCGCCGGATCCGGGTCTTTCCGCAGCCCGGTTCCGCAGCCGGTGCCGATGCGGACGCCGACCTCTTCACCCACGCTGATCCATGTGGCCTCAGGCGCCGAAGCGACACGTACGGACCGTCCGTTCATACTGCTTCGGCGCTCGGCGCTCGGCGCTCGGCGCTCGGCGCTCGGCGCTCGGCGCTCGGCGCCGGATCGTGACTGTGTCCCGTCCAGCGGGCTGACGATAGGAGCCGTGATGCACCTACTACTTCTGCTCGGCCGCCTGCCAGACGAAGTTCCACGAAGCGCCGGACAAGTTCGTCAGCTGAGTCTCCGGGAGCCGGACAGCACCTGACCTCGGCGTTTGCCGCCACGGCCTCTGCCTGCTCGTCGGGGGAGGTTGACCAAGCAGATGCCGGCAACGGTGACCGCTACTCCTACGAGCTGCATCGCGGTCAGCGCTTCGTCGAAGAAGACCATGCCGAGGGCAAGTCCGAGGACCGGGATGAGGAAGCTGAACGCGTTGGCACGGTGCAACTCGACGGTCTCCAACACCGTGAGCCAGAGCCAGAAGACCACCGCGGTACCGGGCAGGGCGAGCCCCACCAGGCTGAGCACGAAGGTGGCCGACCAGGTGATGCCCTGCCCCGATTCGGTGACGGCGGCGGCCACGGCCAGGGGAATGGCACCGAGGAGCAACTGCGACCCCATGCACGTCACGGGATCCACGGTCCCCGCGAGGCGCCTGAACACCACGTTGCCGACGGTCACGCCCGCCGCCGCGAGCACGATGTAGACGATGCCGAGGACGAAATCGTCGCCGGTCCGGGGACCGGCGAGCTGGCCGGCGGCGATCACCAGGATCCCGGCGAAGCCCATCGCCAACCCGAGGGCGCCCCGGGGGCTCACCCGCTCGCCGAGCACGACGAACCCGAGTGCGGCGGCGAGCAGCGGTTGGGTGTTGGCGATCACCGTGGCCAGGCCCGGGGTCACGTATTCGGCGGCGTGGAACATGCCGAGGAACCCGAGACTCGTCGCCCCGAGCCCCGCGGTTCCCACCAGAAGCCACGTCGTGAGACCCGAGGGCCATGGCCGGCCGCCGATCATGCCCGCCACCACGAGGGCGGCGCCAGCGATGCCGGCACGCATGGCAGCGAATGTCAGGTGCGGGGCGAGGTCGAGTCCGGCGGTGATGAGCGGGAAGCAACCGGCCCACAGCGCCATCACCAGGATGATCCGCGCAGTGGGGAACGAACGCGTCTTCACCGGCGATCACCGTCGAGGGCCCGCCGCTGACCGGCTGAGATCGCGGCCGGGAGCCGGTTCGAGTCGGTCGTCGTTCGTTGCGTGGCCAACGCCGATCAGACTTGCGGAGGGGTGAGCTCGACAACCACCCGCTCGCCGGGCGACAGGTCGATGGCACGGCCAGCGACCCGCGCTGTGACCGGCACGCCCCTGCCAGTCGTGGCGGTGGCGCCCAGCTCGACGCGGTCGCCGGTGATGGTGGCCTGGATGCGCTGGCCGCGGTACGAGAACTCGAAGTCGAGCTGGTGGAGCTCCTCGGGGAGTCTGGGATCGAGCCACAGGGCGTCCTCGCGGGTCTCGAGACCGGTGTAGCAGCGCTGGACCAGGTCGATGGTGCCGGCCATGGCGCCGAGGTGGATGCCCTCCCGGGTGGTGCCACCTTGGATGTCGGCGACGTCGCTGGCCAGGGCCGCACGGAAGATGTTCCAGGATCGGGACCGGTCGGTGCGAGCCAACACCCAGGCCATCGCGACTCGACAAAGCGTGGAGCCATGGGTCATGCGGGCGGTGTAGTAGTCGACGATGCCGGGGATGCGGGCTGGCCCGAATTCGTAGCCGAGGTGGGCAAGCAGCCCGGTGAGCTCGTCGGCCGAGAACAGGTAGAACAGCATCAGTACGTCGGCCTGCTTGGCGGCCTTGTACCGGTTCGTGGTGTCCCCCTCGGCTTCGAGGATGAGATCGAGTCGGCCGATGTTGCCGTAGCGGTCCCTGTAGGAGCCCCAGTCGAATTCGGCCAGGTCCTCGTAGCCGGCGAACTGGCTGATGATCCCGTCACCGTGGAAGGGCACGTGCAGGCGCCGGCTGAGCTTATCCCAGTGGTGGACTTCGTCGCCGGTGACGCCGAGCCGCTCCCACGCGCCGGGTGCTCGATCCCGTAGCCGCTGGTGAGAGTCGCAGGTGCGCTGGAGCAGCCAGGCGACCATGACGTTCGTGTAGGCGTTGTCGTCGATGCCCTGGCCGGGCCGGTCGGGGTAGCCGTCGTGGAACTCGTCGGGACCCATGACCCCCCGGATGTGGTAGCGGCCCGTCACCGGGTCGTGTTCGGCGAGGTCGGTCCAGAACCTGGCGATCTCGGTGAGCAGCTCCGCCCCGTAGTCGATGAGGAAGCCGTCGTCGCCGCTGACCTGGTGGTACTGCCACAGCTCGTAGGCGATGGCCAGGCTGACGTGGTGCTGCCGCCGGGAGTTGTCGGGCATCCAGCGGCCCGAGCGGGGGTTGTAGAACGTCGTGGGGGTCTCCTCGCGGCCATCCGAGCCGCTCTGCCAGGGGAACCGGGCACCCCGGCAGCCGATGGCCCTGGCCTGGCGGCGGGCAGCCGGGAGCCGCCGATACCGGTACAGGAGCAGCTCTCGGGTCAGGGCTGGGAACCGCAGGTTGAGGTAGGGGAACACGAACAGCTCATCCCAGAACACGTGTCCTCGGTAGCCCTCCCCCGTGAGGCCCCGGGCCGGCACACCGACGTCGCGGTCCACGATGTGGGGCGACAAGGTCTGCAGCACGTGGAAGGTGTGCAGGTTCAGGGTGCGGGCCACCTCCGAGTCGTCGCTGCGCAGCTCGAGATGGGCCTGGCGCCACAGGTGCGCCCAGGCCTGCTCGTGGTCCGCCACCAACTCATCCACCGAAGCGGCGTCGGCGAGCCAACCCAGCGCAGCGCGTTGGGTGTCGGCGATGGCGTGATCCAAAGACGTGGCCACCGCGGCGACCTTGTCCACCGTGAGGCTGCCGCCTTGTGGGACGGTGACCTCGGCGACCTGTTCGATCTGATCGAGGTGGTCAAGGGTGTGGCCCCCGGGTTCCACCGGGGCGCCGTCGGCGAGCAGCCGGGTTCGGGCGGCGACGGTCACGTGCCGCTGTGACTGGGTGGTCCGGGCGCTGATCCACACGGTCTCGGCGGCGTCGGTGCCGGTCTCGAGGTCGGTGAGGTGGCGGCTGGCGAGGTCGAGTTCGGCGGTGACGTTGCGGTTCTCCACGCTGCCATCCACGCCGGACCGGATCTCCATGGGACCGAACCAGTCGAGTGGCGTGATCGTCCACTCCAGCGCGGCGAGGTGCGGGGTGGCCATGTTGACCAAGCGGCGTTCGGTGAGCCGGGTGGTCCGGCCCTCGGTTCCGGTGACCGTGAAGGTCCGGTGGAGGACCCCCCGACGCAGATCGAGGTGCTGGTCGTGCCCCGCAACGTGCATGGCGGACAGGTCGAGCCAGTCGCCGCCCACCGGACGGAACGACAGCCCCAGCCAGTCGGGCAGGTTGACGATGCTCTCGTGCTCCACCTCCAGCCCTTCGACCTGCGAGACGAGCCGGTTGTAGAAGCCGGCCGCGTAGGTCCCCGGGTAGTGGTCGCCCCCAGCCGTGGATTCGGGAGCGCTGCCCCGGGTGGCGAACACCCCGTTGCCGAGTGCGCACAGCGCCTCACGCCGGCCCTCGGCGGCGGGCGCGAACCCCTTGTATCCGAACCACCACTCCGAGCCATCCGGAAGCTCATTCGTCTTCGGGGTGATCATGTGTCTCCTGTGCAACGAGCGGGTGACGAATCCGGCGGGCGCTTCCGTCCACCGAGACGAAGAACAAGACCACCGGGATCAACCGGCACGCATCTCGGTCATGAGCACTTCCGTCGCTCACTGTTGGGTCAGCGGCGGCGGAGGCGGGCTCGGTGGGCGGCCTGGCACCACCGAGAGCAGAACGCGACGGTGGCGCCCGTTGGGTCGTGTCCGGTGTGGGGACTGTCGGCGGCCACGGGCATGCCACAGACGGGGTCGACCAGCTCGGCCCGTGGAGCAGTGCCATCGAAGAGGTAGCGGAGCACGTGGTGCCAGCAGTAGAGGCGGGCACCGGAAGGATGGGTGCGTTCGTGGAGGATCCCGGCGCCGGCGAAGCTGCGCAGTACCTGGTCGACCTCGGCGTGGTCGAAACCGGCATGCTTGGCGATCTCGACCGCGCTCCACCACGATTCCGGGTTGCTGCCGACGGCCCGGTAGACGGCGCGCTGGGCTCGGGTGCGCAGGTGGGCGCTGGCAAATCGGTCCCACGGCGTGGAAACCGGGCTGTCTTGCGCAGCATTGCGCGGCGTCTGGCTGTCGCGGTCAGCCAAGGGTGGGGCCATCAGGGTTCTGTGCGCTCGTGGTATCGGCGGCGGGGCGGGCCTCGATCTGGCGCCAGACGCCTTGCCGGCCGACGTCGATGATGTCGAGGCCGGCCGCCTGGACGTTGGTCTCGGTGCGGCGGTTGATGGCCGGGCCGACGAGGCGTTGGACGAGCGGGCTGAGCCGATCGAAGAGCCAGCCGAGGACGCTGTTGCGGGGACGCACGTGTTCGAGGAGCAGCACCTGCCCGCCGGGTCGGGTGACCCGGGCGACCTCTCGCAGGCCGGCGACGGGGTCGGACACCGAGCAGAACACGCAGGTCGCGGTGACGGTGTCGAAGCGGGCGTCGGGGAAGGGCAGATCCTCGATGTCGGCGACCTCGAGATGCACCGGCCGTCTGAGCTTTTCGGCACGCATCTCGGCCCGGCGAAGCATCTGGGGAGCGATGTCGATGCCGGTCAGTCCGACCTCGGGCGGGTAGAGGTCGATGTTGCGGC
>CAZCJT010000051.1:0-10868 GCA_964498565.1 uncultured Acidimicrobiaceae bacterium | reverse complement strand
CTGGACCAGCACCGCCAGGACATGGCCGAGGTCGCGGTCGCGGCCTACGTGAGCCCGCCGGACTCCGATGTGCTGGCCAAGGTGCTCGGCGGCGCCGCCACCACCTCGAGCGACCTGAGCGCGGGCGTCCTGTTCTCCGCCAAGGCCGACCACGACGGCGTCGTGCGCGACGAGCTCGAGGTGTCCATCGCCGTCGCCCGTGAGCGCCTCGCCGAGTCCCGGGCCGGGGCCGACACCGCCACCGAGCGCCTGGCCTCCTCCACGGCTGCCCTCGCCGACCTGGAGGCCCGAGCGGAGGCCCATCGCACCGCCCTGCAGCGGGTCCGGGATGCGCTGGTCACCATCGAGGCCCAGCTGCCCGAGCTGAAGGCCGACATGGACCGCACGATCGCCGAGGTCTGGAAGCGGGTGGAGGAGCTGGTCGCCATGCAGCTCGCCGCCGTTGCCGACCTCCCCGCCGGCCTCGGGGCCGACATGCCGATGGCCGTGGTGCGGGGCATCCGCATCCACCGCGCCATCGCCCCGCTGCTGCAGGCCCTCCTCGACCACGCCCACGCCGACGGCGTGCCGCTCGGCGGCTGGGGCTACCGCACCGCGGCCAGCCAGATCGAGCTCCGGCGCAAGCACTGCGGGCCCACGCCCGAGGACATCTACCTGAAGAAGGCGTCCCAGTGCTCGCCGCCGACGGCCAAGCCGGGCACGTCGATGCACGAGCGCGGCCTGGCGGTGGACTTCCACCTGGCCGGCGCCAGCATCTCCAGCTACTCCTCGCCCGGCTACCAGTGGCTCGCTCAGCACGCCGCCACCTACGGGTTCTACAACCTGCCCAGCGAACCGTGGCACTGGAGCGTCAACGCCCAGTAGCCCTCCCGAACTGGCAGTGCTGATGTAGCACCGGGGCGCCGACGCCGGGGCACCCTCTCGAACTGGCAGTGCTGCGGTAGCAGCGGGGCGTCCAGGAGCGGGCCCGCTGCTACGGGTGCACTGCCAGTTTCAGTCCGGCTGGCTCTCGGAGCGGCGTTCTGGGCGCTCGAGCCGCTCGAGGCGCTCCTCCATGGTGTGGAGGTCGGTGCGCAGGCGCTCGATGACCTCGTCCAGGTGGCCGGCCACCGGCTCCACCTGCCAGGCCGTGGCCCGGGCGATGAGGCGCTTCGCCTGCGGCACGCCGGGTCGGGCCGAGTCGGTGGAGGCACGAGGGGTCTGGTGGAGGCGATCGGCCTCGAGCGGCGCCCGGCCGCCGACGTCGGCCCGCTCCCGGATCAGGCGCTGGATGGCGGCCTGGTCAGACGGCACGTGGGCATCGACGGTCGACGGCGTGCCGAGGGCGAGGCCGGCGACCTCGGCCATGGCGGCGGCCAGGGCGTCGTCGTCGGCGACGACCCGGGAACCGGGTGGCGCCTGGGCGGCCAGGCCACCGACGTCGGTGGCGATGACCGGCACGCCGTAGATGCCGGCCCGCTCGATCACCGACGACGACCAGATCTCCCGGTACGGCAGCACCAGGCAGTCGGAGGCGACGAGCCAGCGGTCGAACTCCTCGTCGCTGACGTAGCCGGGACGGAACTCCGCTCCCTCGACCCGTGCGCACAGCGCTTCGAGCTCGTCGCGGTAGTCGAGCAGGTCGGGGTGGTCGATGCGGATGTCGCCGACCACGTAGATGCGGGCTCGCTGCGCCGGGTGGTCGAGCCGGTCGAGGGCCTGGACGCCCCGGTCGAAGCCCTTGTGGCGCTGGACGAAGCCGATGGACAGGAACACGAATGCGTCGGCGGGAACCGACAGGCTGGCCCGGGCGTCCTCTCGCGTCGTCTCGGTGCGGCGGGCGAAGTTGGACCCGTGGTCGACCAGTGTCACCGTGCCGGGGGCGAGGCCGAAGGCCTCGGTGAGGCGCCGCTGCTCCGGCTCGGTGTGCACGGTGACGGCGGCGGCGGCCGACAGGGCGGCGTGTCCGAGCTGGCGGGCGCGGGGGTCGTTGACCGGCTCGTCGTACTCGATCTCGTGGATGCGCAGCTCGACCTGGGTGACCGAGCAGAGCGCCCGCAGCAGGGCCCAGACGCCGAGCCGTTCGCGGCGGCCCCGGCAGGCGCCGAACAGCAGCTCGGGGTAGAGCTGGACCGTGACCCGGTCGTAGGTCCGGGCCACGCGGACGAGGCGGGCCATGCCGGCGGCCGAGCCGAGCCGGAGGTGGTGCTGGGCGGCCGACGGGAGGGGGGAGAGGACCTCCATGTCGCGCCCGGCGGCCCGGGCGGCGGCGACCTCCTGGACCGCGTAGTTGGCGATGCCATCGCGGTACGGGGCGTACGGCGTGACCATGAGCTCGGTCATCCCGGCGCTCCCGGTGCTACGGGGGAACTGCCAGTTCCGGAGGGGGGAGGTGCTACGGGGGAACTGCCAGTTTCGGAGGGTGGGGTCGGTGGGGTGGTCCACTCGAGCAGGAGCTGGTCGACGCGGTCGCCGATGCGGGTCGGGTCGTAGTGGCGGACCACGTAGTCGCGGCCCGGCGCCGCCATCGCCCCGAACGCGTCCGGGTCGGCCCCGACCAGCAACAGGGCCTCCATGAGCTCACCCTGGCTCCGGTACGTCACCCCGGCACCCGAGCGCTGCACGTGCCAGCGCACGACCTCGCTGGCGTCGTTGGCGATGACCGGGGTGCCGGCGCCCCACGCCTCGAGGACCGTGCGGGAGAAGCTCTCGAGGGCCGACGGCTGCACGTAGGCGGCGGCCGCGGCCATGGCGTCGTTGCGCTCGTCGTCGGAGACGAAGCCGAGGTCGAGGACGCGGTCGGCCGGCATGCCGTCGGGCAGCTCGACCTCGCCGACGCCGGAGGTGACGAGGCGGAGCCCGGCGGTGCGGTGGACCCGGCTGAAGGCGTCGAGCAGCTGGGTCCAGCCCTTGGCCCACTCGCGACGGCCGGCGTAGTAGACGAAGGGGCCGTCGATGCCGTGCCGGGCCCGGAAGCCATCGGGGTCGTAGCGGTCGGGGAGGGTGATGGCCGAGCCGACCACCTCCGTGCGAGCGGGGAGCCGGAAGATCCGCTCGGCCAGCTCGGCCTCGGGGTCGGAGAGGAACCAGATGCCCCGCGCCCCGGAGAACAGCGGCTGGTAGATGTCCAGGTACGCCGCCGGCTCGTCGTGCAGGCAGGGCATGAGGATGGTGCGGTCGGGACGGATCTGGCCGACGGCGAACGTCGTCCAGAACATGTAGGGCGCCAGCACGATGGCCCGGTAGGAGCTGCCGTGGTCGAGCACGTGGTGCCACAGCCCGCTCACCCGCAGGCTGTCGTTCATCCACAGCTGCTGCTCGGCGAGGGACAGTCGGTGGCCGGAGAGCATGCGGTCTCCCAGCACCTTGCGGTGGACGCCCGGCGTGTCGGTCTGGGTCTCGAAGCGGCGCACCGTCACGTCGCCGTCCCGGGACGTGCCCGGCGGGTACTCGTTGGCCCAGGTGAAGTGGTCCCGGGCGCACGTGGTCAGGATCTCCACGTCCCAACCCCGCGCCGCCAGCATGTGGGCGGTCTCGGTGATGACGGCCTCCGCCCCGCCCACGACCTCGGGGCCGTAGCGGGGCGGCACGAGCGCGATGGTCCCGGACCGGTCTGCTGCCACGTCGCTCATGCGGCGGGGAGCCCCGTGCTGTGCTCGACCTGGATCGACAGCTGGACGCGTCCGGTGATGGGGCGGCCGGTGAACACGTCGAACGTGCAGGCGTCGAGGTCCTCGTCGTACTGGAAGGTCTCGGACGGGTCCTGGAGGACCAGTCCCACCCGGTAGTTGCCGTCGAGGAACGGCACATCGTCGATCCGGAAGCGGATGCTGCCGCTGCCGACGACGTCGCCGAGGTCGTGGCCGAGCAGGTCGAAGGTGCTGGCGTTGAGCATCTGGACGCCGTCGTGGGTGGTGATGAGGATGCGGGCCCGGGCCGAGGGGATGTGCTCGGTGGCCAGGTAGCGCAGCTCGATGTCGACCCCGGCGCCGGGCCGGACCGTGTCGGTGCCGTCGGTCGCCGTGGCCGTGGCGCCGACGATCTTGAGCGCCCCCCCGACGGCGGCGGTGGCGGCCTGGGTCAGGAGCGGGTCGTGGGCGCCGCTGCTGGCGTGGAGGGCGTGGCGGAACACCCGCACGGCCTCGGCGGTGTCGCCCACGTGCAGGGGGTGGCCGTGGTCGAGCACCAGGGCCCGGTCGCACAGCTGGATCACCTGGTCGGGGGAGTGCGTGACCAGCACGATGGTGCGGCCCTCGGTCTGGAATCGCCGGACCCGCTCGATGCACTTGCGCTGGAAGTTCTCGTCGCCCACGGCGAGGACCTCGTCGACCAGCAAGACGTCGGGTTCCAGGTTCACGGCCACGGCGAAGCCGAGCCGGGCGTACATGCCCGAGGAGTAGTACTTGACCTGCTGGTCGATGAACTCCTCGAGCTCGGCGAAGGCCACGATCTCGTCGAAGATGCGGGTGACGTGCTCCCGGCTGAAGCCGAGGATCGAGCCGTTCAGGAACACGTTCTCGCGGCCGGTCAGGTCGGGGTGGAACCCGGCGCCGAGCTCGAGCATGGCGGCCATCCGGCCCCGCACCCGGATCTCGCCGGTGGTCGGTCGGATCGTGCCCGCGATGCACTTCAGCAGCGTGGACTTGCCGGAGCCGTTGTGGCCGAGCAGGCCGATGGTCTCCCCGGCGGCGACCTCGAGGTTCACGTCGTGGAGGGCATCGAACTCCCGCACCTCGTTCTTGCGGAAGTAGAGGAGGCGCTCCTTGAGGCTCTTGTTCGGCTCGGTGTGGCGGCGGAACCGCTTGGTCACGCCGACGATCTCGATCGCGGGCTCCATCACAGCTCTTCGCCGAGGTCGGCCTCGAGCTTCCCGAAGACCTTGACGCCGATGAACAGGACCACGACCGCGGCCGCACCGGACAGCGCGAGGTTCTCCAGGTACCAGATCTGATCTCGGCCGAGGAGGAAGTCGAAGTTCCTCGCCGCCTCGGTGCCGGCCTCGTGGGCGGGGTTGTAGATCACCCGCTGGAACGTGGTGACGACCGGGATCATGGGGTTGAGCATGGCGAGGCGGTCGGAGAGGCCCCGCTCGGCCAGCAGGTCGCCCATGAGGTCGAACTGGTAGACGATCGGCGTCATCCAGAACCACGCCAGGACGAGCAGCTCGAGCAGGTGTTGGACGTCGCGGTAGTGGACGTTGATGGCCGACAGCACGATGCCGAAGGCCGCCGCCCACAGCACGGTGACGGCCAGCGCGGGCACGAGGAGCGGGGCGTACTCCCACGCCGGACCGCGCTGGAAGACGACCAGGGCGATGATGAGGACGATGAACTGGAAGAAGAAGTTGATGAGGGCGGCGCCGATGGCCGAGAGCGGCAGGATCTCGCGGGGGAACCACACCTTCTGGACCAGCGGACCGTTGCCCGTGATGGAGATGGTGGCGGCGCTCATGCCCGTGGAGAACATCGTCCACGCCAGCAGGCCGCTGAGGAGGAACACCCCGTAGAGGGGCACGTCGGTGCGGAGCAGCACGGCGAACACGATGCTGAAGACCACCAGGTAGAGCAGCGGGTTCAGCAGCGTCCAGAGGAACCCGAGGACGCTGTCCTTGTACTTGATCTTGAGCTCGCGCCGGGTCAGCGAGCCGAGGAGCTCGCGGTACTCCCAGACCCGTCGCCCGCGCTGGAGGAACCCGGGCGCGACCGTCCGGTTCTCACGGACTTCGTAGTGCGAACGCCGAGCGGAGGGCTCGTGGCGTTCGGGGATCGCGGCGGTCACGGGAGGGTCACACTCCGGCTCGGGGCAGCGGCCGATGGTACCGGGTGCTGCCGCCCCGGCCGCAGTTCCCGGGACGGCGTCCGGCGTGGCTCAGCTGGTCGCGTTGGCGTAGTACTCCGCCGACGCCGCGAGGTTCGCGGCCAGGGCGACGTCGCCGAGGGTCAGCAGCTGCTGGGTCCAGTAGCGCCGGCCCTCGGCGTCGGCGGGACGGCCGAGGATCTGCGCGAACAGGGCGTCGACCCGGTCGGTCCGTGACTCCACGGAGGCGTAGAACTCGGCGGCGACGCGCTGGCGGGTGATGGTGCGCCGGTCCAGCTGCCCGGCCCAGTAGTCGCGCCCCTTCGCATCCGCGGGACGCTCGAGCAGGTCGAGGTACAACGCCTCGACGAAGCTGCGGTTCGTGCTGCCGTTGGCGCCGAAGTACTCGGCGCTGCCGTAGAACTGGGCGGCGATGTCCTCGATCCGCAGACCGCGACCGACCTGCTCCAGCCAGTAGGCGCGGCCCCCTGCATCGGCCGGGCGACCCAGGATCTTGCGGTAGAGCTGGTCGATCTGGACGCCGGCCCACTCGTCGCTCACCGAGAGCGCCTTGGTGAGGGAGATGCGGTCGCCGTTGCGCACGGGACCGCACCAGCGCTCGGTGTCGGCGCCGGTGGCGCTGCGGCCGAGGAAGAGCTGGTGCACGTCGTCGATGTAGGCGGCCTCGGCCACGCAGGCGAGGTCGTACCAGTCGGACTGCACGCCGCCGGTGAAGGTGTTGCCCCGGGCATCGGTGCACGTGCCCTGGTTGACGGCGCCGCGCACGGCACCCTCGCCGTCGAGGGTGACCGTCGTGCCGTTGTCGAAGCTGAGCACCACCTGGCGGACCCGGCCCCCCCAGGCTCCGAGCCCGTTGCGCTTGGTGATGCGGAACTCGGTGAGCGAGCCGCCCTTGCCGTGCTTGGACTCGATGACCGACGTGGGGACGGTGCACTTCCACGTGTGGCGCGGGCTGATGACATCGCCGAGGTCCTCGACGGCGCGGAACGCTCCCTCGGCGGTCCAGCCACCGGAGGTGGAGGAGAACTCGGTCCGGGCGATGGCTCGGCCCGAGGTCAGCCGCACGATGTGCTCGGTCGCCTTGATGGCCTGGTCGGTGCGGGCCGCCGTGGTGGCGAGCGGTGCGCCGTTCGACAGCTTGTAGTGGCCGACGTACACCTGGCAGAAGGTGGTGTCGCAGGTGTCGGCCCCGGTCCAGCGGCTGTCGCCGGAGAGCGCGTAGCTGCGGGCCGCGACGGCCTGGGCCTCGAGGGCGGGGATCTCCCACGACGCCGGCGATTCGTTGGGCACGACCGAACGCAGCTGCTGCTCGATCGTGGTGATGTTCACCGTGTGCTGCACGGCGCCCACGAGGTGGGTGCGGAGCACCCCCGGGTACCAGATCGACGTGCCCCCGGGGCTGTTGCCCTCGTACTGGGTGCAGAGCCGGATCATGTCGGCGGCGTTCCCCGTGTAGGCGACGGTGGGCGTGACGTCGACGGAGGTGGTCGATCCCGTGTTGCCGAGTCGGGTGAAGTCGGCGCCCGCACACGTCGTCTTGGTCGCGGTGTAGACGTCGAAGCCGCCGGTGTCCTTGCGGGTCAGGTGGATGGCCTTCGTGCCCGACGGGAGCTGCAGACCGCCGAGGCCGGTGGTGGCCAGCGTCCCGTTGGTGACGGTGGCCCGGAGGTCCTTGCCCTCGGAGCCGCGCAGGCGGATGCGCACGGCGTCGGGGTTGATGGGACGGCTGGCGGCGTCCTGCCACCGACCCCGGGTGGTGCCGCCGTAGTAGTGGTCGAGGATCTGGGCGCTCGTCCAGCCGTGGTTCTTCGCGTACCCCTGGGCGCCGTACTGGCTGAGCCCGCGACCGTGGCCGTAGCCCCGTCCGTCGAACACCAGCTGGTCGGGGAGCTCGGCGGCGGCCGGCTGGGCCACCAGGGGCAGCACGGCGAGGCCGAGGACGAGGGCGAGCGCTGCGAGCAGCGATCGCCGGACGGTGCGGGGGGTGCTCATGAGGTGAAGGCTCGCTCGTAGAACTCGTCGGAGAGGGACAGCTCGATCGCCATGACCACGTCGTCGGTCTTCAGGAGGCGCTCGGCCCAGTCTTGCTGGCCGGTGGGGTCCGCCCGGCGATGCAGGATCGTCTCGTAGACCCGGGCCGCCCGGTCGAGGCGCGACTCCTTCGACAGGTAGAAGCCGGAGGCGACGTCGGCCGGGGTCGCCCGGCGGCTCTGGAGCATCCGGACCCAGTAGTCCAGCCCGCCCTGGTCCGGCGCGCGGTGCAACAGGTTGTCGTACAGGGCCCGCACGAAGGGGTCGGCGCCGCCCATCCGGTCGAAGTACTCCCGGCTGCCGTAGAAGCTGATGCCCACCGTCTCGGTGCGCACGCCCGACGCCAGCACGCGGAGCCAGTAGGCCTTGCCCTCCGGGTCGGCGGCCCGGTCGAGGACCCGCCGGTAGAGGTCGTCGATGATGACGCCGCTGTACGGCTCGGAGCGCGCCATGCCCGTGGCCGCCGCCCGCAGCCCGTCGCGGTCGGCCACGGCGAGCCAGCGCCGGTACTGCTCGGGTGAGGGCTGGGCTCGCATGAACGTCTCGTGCAGCGCCACGACGTGGGCCCCGATCCGGGACTGGGCCCGCAGGTACGGGAGCGTCTTGTACGTGTTGGCGCCCGGGCAGGCCGTGTCGCGCAGGTCCCGGTGCCCGGAGACCACCGGGGTCGGGTGCTCGCCCCCGTTGGGCGTGCCGCGGAACGTCGACCCGCTGCGGTTGGTCACCGTGGTGGTCCCCGCCGGGTCGAGCCCGTGCACGCCGAGCTTCCACCCGACCAGCTGGCGGGTCGAGGCCGTCATGGGCGCCGGCGTGGCCTGCTGGTCGAAGTGGCCGATCTGGGCGACCGAGGTGGTGTCGCTGTTGAAGCCGTAGGTGTGCCCGCCCTCGATGGCCTTGGCGATGCCGCCCTGGCGGCCCTCCCACACGCCGCCGAAGCGGTCGACGAAGAACGCGTAGGCGACGTCGCACCAGCCGTTGGTGCCGACGTGGTAGCGCCAGATGCCGCGGAGGATGTCAGGCACGTCCTCGGCGGCGTACGGGGCAGTGTTGCCGGCGGTGTGGTGGACCACCATGGCCCGGACCTCGGGCATGACCTTGGGCCCGGTGCTGCACTGCCAGCCCATGTCGCTCGTCGCCCATGCGCTGCGGGGCCGGATGAAGGAGGCGGTCTGGGACGTCGTGGCCCCGGTGACGGCGCTGGCGCGCACGCCGCGGATCGACTGCGCCGCGTCCTCGACGACGTGGAGACCGACGATGCGCACCTCGGTGACGTCGCCTTGGAGCACCGCGACCTCGACCTGGCCGGCGCCGCCGCCGACCCAGACGGGCCCGACGCCGGGCGCGGTCATGACCTCGCCGTCGGGTGCGTCGTCGGGGGACGCCTCGACCTCGGTCCAGTCGGACCACGTCGCGCCGTTGCGGCTGCGCAGCGCCAGGTGGGTGCCGGCGGCGACGTCTTCGATGATGAGCATCTCGGGGTTGCTCGGCAGGGAGACGGTGCCCGAGCGCAGGGCGACGCCGGCGTGCCCGTGCTCGTCGTCCGCGGCGATGCCCAGGTCCCGGCCGTCCACCTGCAGCGGGAGGGTGACCACGTTCTCGGTCAGCAGATCGCCGTCGGCGTCGGTGCGAGACGCGGCCGGCGCGACGGCGTCGACGTGCTGAGCTGCCTCCTCCGCCGAGGCCTGGGTGCCGGCCGACCGGGCCGGTTCCATCGCCGCGACCGGTGCGGCCAGCAGCGGTGCAGTCAATGCGCCGGCCAGCGCGACGATCCCCAGGGAACGGAGCATCAAGGAAACCTCAAGAGTCTGGGGGCGCGCCAGATGCCACCCCTCGCTGTCTGCCGCCCGGAGAGAGGCTAACGGTCGGGGTCGGTCGGCTGCGCGCGGAGCTCGAGGTTTCCCGGCTCGTAGTGCGACGGCGCCACACCCAGCTCGAGCTCGATCCGGCGCACGCGCTCCAGCGTCCGCTGCGACACGGCCCGGTGGGCGGCGACGAGATCGGCGAGCACCCCCAGGACGAACACCTGCACGGCGGCCATGAACAGCACGCCGCCGAGCACGATCGACTGCAGGTGGCCACCCCGGTCACCGTTCACCAGCCAGTCCCACAGGAACGGGCTCCATGCCGCGAACGCAGCCAGCAGGAGCAGGCCGGCCAGCGCGCTGAAGACGAACAGCGGCTCCCAGCTGGTGTAGATGCGGAAGATCGCCAGCACGTTGCGCCGGATGTAGGTCCACATGGACCCGAACAGCCGGGACTCCCGGGTCTGTTCATTGGTTCCCACCGGGACGTGGGTCACGGCGGTCAGCGACTTGCCGGCCTGGATCAGCGACTCCAGGGTGTAGGTGAACCTCGAGACCACGACCAGGCCGAGCGCCGCCTCCCGGTTGTACGCACGGAAGCCCGACGTGGCGTCGGGGACGTCGGTGCCCGACGCGCGGCGGACCACCCATGACCCGAGGCGCTGCAGCCGCTTCTTCGTCGGTGAGAAGTGCTCGATGGTCATCACCTGGCGGTCGCCGATGACCATGTCGGCGCGGCCCTCGAGGATGGGGGCGACGAGGGCGGGGATGTCCTTGGCCGAGTACTGGTTGTCGGCGTCGGTGTTGACCACCACGTCGGCGCCCAGCTTCAGGCAGGCGTCGAGACCGGCCTGGAAGGCGTGGGCCAGGCCCTTGTTGCTCGTGAGCCGCACGACGTGGTGCACGCCCAGCTCCCGGGCCACCTCGACGGTGCGGTCGGTGGAGCCGTCGTCGATCACCAGGTACTCGACCGTGTCGAACCCTTCGACCTCTCCGGGCAGGTCGGCGATCGTGCCGGGGAGCTGGTCCTCCTCGTTCAGGCACGGGATCTGCACGATCAGCTTCACCCGCCGAACGGTACTGAAGCTGATCTCACAGGGCCGCAGCCCGCACGGCGTCGAGCAGGGGAGCGAGGTCGTCCACGGCGGCCCGGCGGTGGGCGGCCTCCAGGGCGGCGGCGGCCATGTGCCTGGCCCGTGCCGGGTCGTCCCGGAGCCCGGAGACGGCATCGGCGATGGC
>CAZCJT010000050.1:0-10874 GCA_964498565.1 uncultured Acidimicrobiaceae bacterium | reverse complement strand
GCACCCGCCGCAGCCGTCGGCGACGTGGCGGCAGGGCGGCTCGGCCCGGTCGTGGCTGGGCCGGCGGACGTCGACCGCATCGGCCTTCAGCAGCCGCCGCTCGTCCTTGGTGACGACGGCGGTCACCACGTCACCCGGCACGCCGCCTCGCACGAACACGACCCGGCCGTCGTCGGCCCGGGCGATCCCGTCACCACCCACGGCGACGTCGTCGACGCGGAGCTCCAGGTCGTGCACCACCGCAGGGTACTGACGATCCCGGATGCCCAGGCGGCACGGGTCGTTCTGCGAGGATGGCCGCCATGAGCGACCGTCCGGGGACCGACCGTCCGATCCTGATCGCCCCCTCGGTCCTGCCCGCCGACCTGTCCCGACTCGGGGATGCCGTCACCGCCCTCGACGAGGCGGGCGTCGACCGCATCCAGTGGGACGTGATGGACGGCCGCTTCGTGCCGAACCTCACCTTCGGGCCCGACGTGATCGCCTCGTGCCGCGACCGCACCGACCTGCTCTTCGAGGCCCACCTCATGGTCGAGGACCCCGACCCGCTGCTGCACACCTGGGTGGAGGCGGGATGCGGCCTGCTCATCGTCCACGCCGAGACCAGCCGACACCTGCACCGCACGCTCGGGCGCATCCAGGACCTGGGCGCGCAGGCGGCCGTGGCCCTGAACCCGTCCACGCCGCCCGAGGCCGTCGAGCACGTGCTGGACCTGTGCGACATGGTGCTCGTCATGACCGTGAACCCCGGTTTCGGTGGCCAGCGCTACATCGAGACCATGGAGCCCAAGGTGGCGCGGATCCGCCGCTGGATCGAGGAGCGTGGCCACGACTGCGACATCGAAGTCGACGGCGGCATCTCGCCCGACACCGTCAGCGGTGCCGTCGCCGCCGGCGCCAACGTGATCATCTCCGGGTCGTCCATGTTCAAGGACCCCGAGGGTCTGGGCCACGCCGTCACCGAGCTGCGTCGGCTCGCCGAGGCCGCCCGGTCCTGAGGATGCGACGGCTCACGGTCGCCGTGCTGCTCGCCGTGCTCGCCCTGGGCGGCGCCGGGTGCGAGGACGGCGACGACGGCGACCTCGAGGCGTTCTGCGCCGCGGCCGAGGACACCGAGCGCTTCGAAGCGGTCTTCGACGACCTCGACCCCACCAACGTCGAGGCGGCCGAGGCCACCTTCCGGACCGCTCGGGACGCGCAGGAATCGCTTCGCGACCTGGCCCCCGAGGCGGCCCGCAGCGACATCGACGTGGTCATCGCGTTCGTCGACGACCTGATCGCCGGGCTCCAGCCCGGCGGTGAGGTGGACGAGAACGGCCGCCCCAGCGTCTACCAGTCGCTGCGGCCCCGCTTCGACGAGGTGGAAGCGGCCGGCGACCGGCTCAGGGTCTACGTCGAGTCCAACTGCTGACGCCCGGCGGCGACGAGCTCAGGTCTCGCCGCGCCGGGTGATGACCTTGTCGACGATGCCGTAGTCCTTGGCCTCCACGGCCGTGAACCAGCGGTCTCGCTCGGAGTCGGCCTGGACCTGCTCGAGCGTCTGGCCGGTGTGCTCGGCGATGCGCTCGGCCATGAGCCGCTTGATGAAGGCGAGCTGCTGGGCCTGGATGGCGATGTCGGATGCCTGGCCCTGGAAGCCGCCGGAGGGCTGGTGCATCATGATCCGGGCGTGGGGCAGCGAGTAGCGCTTGCCCTTGGTACCGGCGCCGAGGAGGAACTGGCCCATCGAGGCAGCGAGGCCCATGCAGATGGTGGCCACGTCGGGGCTGATGAAGTTCATCGTGTCGAAGATCGCCATGCCGGCGGTGACGGAACCGCCCGGGCTGTTGATGTACAGCCAGATGTCCTTGTCAGGGTCCTGGCCCTCGAGGTAGAGCAGCTGCGCGCAGATCTGGTTGGCGATCTGGTCGTTGACGTCGGTCCCGAGGAAGACGATCCGGTTCGACAGGAGCTGGTTGAAGATCTGGAAGCCCTGCGCGTCGAGACCCGGCAGATCGGCGGCGAGTGGGGTCGGGAGCTGGTCGGTCACGGTCCGGAATCTAGCGGCGAGGCGCCGGGATGCCGTCCCCGCGTGCCTCGCGATGCAGAGCTACCGTCCTGGCCGACGCATCAGTGGTGGAACTGGCAGACACGCAGGGTTTAGGTCCCTGTGCGCGAGAGCGCGTGTGGGTTCGAGTCCCACCTGGTGCACGAGGGCACGGCCGGCGCCTCCGACCCCGATCACGCCGTAGGGTCCGGATCGATGGCAGCACACTGGTCGTCCGGCCCGATGCTCGGGCGGGCTACTCGCCGAGCGCCCCGTTCTTCCAACCTGCGGCGATGACGATCACGGACGGTCACCTCGACGTGGTGGGCGAGGCCGGAGATCACCATCGCTTCTGGCTCGGCGACGGGCCTGGCGGGGCCGCACGGCTCGCCATCGTCTACAACTTCTCGATCGACACCGGCGCCCCGGAGGCGGCCTTCAGCGCCAGGTCCTGGCTGTTGGTCGTCGACAGCACCAACACCGCGCTGGTGGCCACCGACCTCGACGTCTGGGACGAGACGGAGGTGCACACCTGGTGGTGCCGGGTGCACAGCCGCTTCTCGACAGCTATGTCGTCGACCCGGCGGGGTCCCGGGAGCACCTGCCGCGCACGGAGCGTGACCGGACCGTCCTCCTGCTGGCGACGCGACGGACGGTGTGTGGGCCGCGGAGCGGCACGCATGCGGTTCTGTCACCTCGCGGCCACGGCGATTCGACCCGCAGTAGGAGGCGGCACGGCCGGGAGCACCCACGACGACCTCATCAAAGAACCATATGCTCTACCATATGGTCATGAGCAGGAGAGAAGTCCTCGTGCAACTCGACGACGAGCTCGTCGAGCGACTCGACCGCCTCGCGCAAGCACAGAACACCAGCAGGTCCGAGCTGCTCAGACGAGGTGCAGCCGCAGTGATCGAGGCAGCGGACCAGATCGACGCCGACCGGACCCTCCAGCAGGCGTACCGGCGCGTGCCGCAGGATCCCGCGCTCGTCGCCTCCGCGCGCCGTCTCGCATCTGAGACAGCGCCTGCGTGGTAGCCCGGGGCGACATCGTCTGGGCCGACCTCGGCGAGCCAGCAGGGCGACGACCCGTCTGCGTGCTCACCCGCAACGCGGCGATCGAGGTGCTCACCGCCATCACCTGCGCTCCGGTCACCCGAACAATCCGCGGGATCAGGTCCGAGGTGGAGGTCGGCCCGGCCGAAGGACTCCCTCAGGTCAGCGCGATCACCTGTGACAACCTCATCACCGTCCCGATCGCAGTACTCGACGCTGAAGCAGTCGGGCACCTCGATCTCGACGCACGAATCCGACTCGACGCTGCCCTCCGCTACGCACTCGCCATCGAATACTGACCCGACGTTGACGAGGTCATCCGGTTCACGTTTGCTGACGCCGTTCAGGGGCACTCCCCAGCGCGCGGCACTCCGGCACCAATGCGGGGCAGTGCCCGAACCCGGTTCTCGCTGAGCGGTATGGGGCAGATACTGAGCGTGCCAAGCCGCCGCCCGGGTTCACCGAGCTGCCATCAGCATCCGAAGATGGACGCACATCGACCTTGACTATCGGAAGTCGATACATCATTGTTCGAGCATGGCCCGAGGACGACGACCACTTCCCCGAGCGTCGCTTCACATCGTGTTGGCGCTGCTCGACGGTGAGCTCCACGGCTACGCGCTGATGGGCCGGGTCGCTGAGCTCAGCGACGGCGTGGTCCGGATGGGCCCCGGCACCCTCTACGGCACCCTCAACCGCCTCGTCGACGACGGCCTCATCGAGGAGACCACCGACCTCGCCGACCGGGACGACAACGAACGCCGCCGCTACTACCGCCTCACACCCGACGGTCGAACCATCGCACTCGATGAGCTGGGTCGTCTCCAGGCCATGGTGCACCGGGTCGCCCGGCACCTTCCCGGTCCGGCGACAACATGACCACCACGGCCACCGGCGCCTACCGGGCGTTGCTGCGCCTGTACCCGAGACGCTTCCGCGACGAGTACGGCTCCGACATGGCGTCGCTCTTCGCCGACCAGCTGCGCGACGAGCCCGCAGCGCGCGTCTGGGCCCGCAGTGCCATCGATCTCGCCCTCACCATCCCCACCCAACACCTGGAGGCCCACATGAACCGCGCACCAAGACCACTCGTACCGGTGCTGTTCGCCGCCACCGGGGTCAGCGGGCTGGGCATCGCGGCCGTCGGCGGCACCGGTCCCGGGATGCTCGCGGTCGGCCTGTCGATCGCCGTCGTGGCTCTGGGTCTCGCCGCCATCGCATGGCGGAACCTGCGCCCGGTGGGGACCGAGGACGTGTCGGCCCGCTGGTGGAAGCTGGTCTCCTTGGGCGCCGGCATGCTCGCGGCCTTTGCCGGCGTCACCACCGTCACCGGCGAGCTCCCCGAGGGCCTGTGGTGGCCGATGATCATGACCCTGTTCTGCGCGCTCGCGCTGCTCGGCACCGGCGTCGTGCTCGGCATCGCCCACCTGATGGCTCGACCCCGGCACGCATCGGGCTGACGATGGCCCCAAGGCCCGGACGATCCTTGTTCGAGGTCGGTGGCGAACCGCACCTGGTGCACGAGACGGGTCCACTCCGGGCATCCTCTGCTGCATGCCGGAGGGCCACACCATCCACCGCCTCGCCCGAGACCTGGCCGCAGACCTCCAGGGCAGACCCGTGGTGGCCAGCACCCGGCAGGAGCGCTTCGCCGACGGCGCCCGGCGCCTCGACGGCCAGGTGCTCACCGCCAGCGACGCCCGGGGCAAGCACCTCTTCCTGCACTGGGACGGTGGCGAGGTGCTCCACGTCCACCTCGGCCTGATCGGCGCGTTCCGCCGCCACCTCGTCCCCCCTCCCGAGCCTTCTCCCAACCTGCGCGTGCGCCTGGCGGGAGAGGAGACCGCCTGGGACCTCACCGGCCCCATGGTGTGCGAGCTGCGGGATCCCGACGTCGTGGAAGAGGTCGCCACCACGCTCGGACCGGACCCGCTCGACCGCCGGGCGGACCGCAGCCGCTTCTCGGACGCCGTCCGGCGCAGCCGCAAACCGATCGGCGCGCTGCTCCTCGACCAGACGGTCATCGCCGGCATCGGCAACGTCTACCGGGCCGAGCTGCTGCACCTCGCCGGCATCGACCCGGGCCGGCCCGGGACGTCCATCACCGAGGAGGAGGCGGCGACGCTGTGGCGCCTCGCCGTGGAACAGCTGCGCCTCGGCCTGAAGCGCGACCGCATCGTCACCGTGCCCCTCGCCGGCCGTCGTCTGACCTCGATCCCCCGTGAGGAGTCGTGGCACGTCTACAAGCAGGAGCGGTGCCGGACGTGCGGCGACGACATCGTCATCGCGCCGGTCGGCAACCGCACCTCGTACGCGTGCGCCACCTGCCAACCGGCCTAGCGCCTGCCGACGCCGTGGTCGGCGTGCGCTACGTGCTCGGAGATCGCCGGTCGAGGTGCTCGACCAGGGCGCGGAAGGCGCGTCCCCGGTGTGACATGGCGTGCTTCTCGTCGGGGTCCATCTCGGCGAACGTCCGGCCGTCGCCCTCGACGGGGACGAAGATCGGGTCGTACCCGAAGCCGCCGGCACCGCGTGGCTGGTCGGGCACGTGACCCTCGACCGCACCCCGGACCACGACCTCGAACCCGTCGGGCCACACCGCCGCAGCAGCCGCCACGTACCGACCGGATCGGGCCCCGCCGGCGATGCCGCCGAGCTCCCGGAGCACCCGGGGGATCCAGTCCGGCTCGGCGGTCCACCGGGCCGAATGGATGCCGGGACGGCCATCGAGCGCGTCGATCTCGATGCCGCTGTCGTCGGCAACGGCAAGCTCGCCCGTGGCCGCGCAGACCGCCCGGGCCTTCAGCAGCGCGTTCTCCTCGAACGTGATGCCGGTCTCCTCGATGCCGGGGTCTCGGGCCGTCACCGACCAGCCGGAGCCGAGGATGCGGGCGACCTCCTCGACCTTGTGGGGGTTGCCCGTCGCCAGCACGACGTGGCGGGGCCCATCGGTCACCGCTGCGGGGCGCGCGGTGCCGGGGCGTCGGCGACGTAGTCCCGCTGGCGATCGATGAGCCGGCCGATCCCCTGCTCGGCGAGGTCGAGCAGCTCGTCCAGCACCGGACGGCCGAACGCGGCGCCCTCCGCCGTTCCCTGCACCTCGACGAAGCTGCCCTCCGACGTCATCACGACGTTCATGTCGACATCAGCGGTGGAGTCCTCGGGATAGGGCAGGTCGCACACCGGGACGCCGCCGACCACGCCGACGCTGATCGCTGCGCAGAAGGCGGTGAGGGGGTGCTCGGCGAGGTCGCCCGAGGCGACGCGCCGCGAGAGCGCGTCGTGCAGGGCGAGGTAGCCCCCGGTGATGGAGGCGGTGCGCGTGCCGCCGTCGGCCTGGAGCACGTCGCAGTCGACGGTGACCTGACGCTCGCCGAGCAGGCGCATGTCGCACACGGAGCGCAGCGAGCGGGCGATGAGGCGCTGGATCTCCTGGGTGCGCCCGCTCTGCTTGCCCTTGGCCGCCTCTCGACCGACCCGCTCCGGGCTGGAGCCCGGCAACATCGAGTACTCGGCGGTGACCCAGCCGCTCCCCCGGCCCTTCATCCAGCGCGGCACGTCGTCCTCGATCGACGCCGTGCACAGCACCTTGGTCTGCCCGAACGAGATGAGGCACGAGCCCTCGGCCATCACCGTGGGGTCTCGCTCGATGGTGACCGGCCGGAGCTCCCCCGGCGCTCGCCCGTCGCCGCGGGTCATGGGGCTTCCGTTGCTCATGGGGCTCCTCAGGCTCGGTGTGTCGCGTCGATCTCTGCCACCGCGATGGGCCCGTCGAAGGCGCGTGCCGCATCCGCCACGCGGGCGTCTGCGTCGCTGCCCGGAGCCAGGTGGGTGAGGAGCAACGATGCCACACCGGCCTGGGCCGCCTGCCGACCGGCCTCGAAGGCGGTGAGGTGCTGGACGACGCCGGCCTGGTGCTCGTCCAGCGTGGCCTCGACCAGCGCGATGTCGATGCCGAGGCCGAGGTCGGATCCGAGCGAGGCGAGGCGCCACCCGTCGCCCGTGTCGGCCGAGTAGACGATGGAGCGCCCGTCGTGCTCGGCTCGGATCGCGAGCGTCTCGACCGGGTGGTCGGTGCGGGAGAACCGCAGGTCGATGTCGCCGATGGTCGCGGTGCTCCGCTCGTCGATCACCCGGGGGTCGAACGTCGGCCACGGGTCGGCACCGACGGCCGCGAACTGCGCCGCGGTGCGGGACGTCCAGAGCAGCGGAAGGGCGAGGCCGGGGACGTCGAGCACGTAGCGGAGCGCGTTGAGCGCGACGGGGAGCTCCAGCCAGTGGTCGGGGTGCGAGTGGCTCACCACGACACCGTCGAGAGCGACCAACGGCACGTGGCGCTGGAGGTTGGCGAGCGAGCCCGCCCCGCAGTCCATCCAGATCGTCGTGGACGCCGTCCGCAGCAGGTACCCGCTGCACGCACCACCGGGACCGGCGTAGGTGCCGGAGCAGCCCAGCACGGTGACGGAGAGTCCGGTCTCGCTCATGAGGTCCACGGTACGGCGTTGGCCACATCGAGCTCCGGGCCGAGCAGCCGGGCACCCAGCTCGCAGAAGAGATCCACGTCCCCGGAGCTGAACCAGCGCTGACGGCCCGCGGCCGGTCCGCCGCGCCCGGCCGGCTCGATGGTGTCCCCGAGCATCGCCCGGACCCGGAACGCGGTCTCGTCGGCCGACGACACGAGCACCACCCCACGCCCGAGCACGTCGGCGAGCGTACGGGCGAGGAACGGGTAGTGGGTGCAGCCGAGCAGCAGGGAGTCGACGTCGGCCCGCACGATGGGTTCGAGCAGGCGCTCGGCCAGGACGTGCACCTGGTCGGATCGCACCTCACCCCGCTCGACGAACTCCACGAAGCCGGGGCACGCCGCGCAGGTGAGCTCCAGGTCCGGCGCCACCGCCGCCACCTCGCGCTGGTAGGCGCCCGAGGAGATGGTGCCGACGGTGCCGATCACCCCGACCCGTCCGCTCCTCGTGGCCAGGACCAGCGACGCCACGCCGGGCTCGATGACGCCGACCACGGGGACGGGCAGCGCGGCACGGAGCTCGTCGAGCGCCGCCGCCGTGGCGGTGTTGCAGGCCACCACCACCAGCTTCACGTCGTGCTCGTCGACCAGCCACCGGCTGATCTGGTGGGCGAACGCCCGCACCTCGTCCAGCGGGCGCGGGCCGTAGGGGTACCGGCCGGTGTCCCCCACGTACACCAGGTCCTCCGCGGGCACCAGGTCGATGAGCGCCCGGGCCACGGTGAGGCCGCCGAAGCCGGAGTCGAACATCCCGATGGGGCGGTCGTCCCCCACCGGTCAGGCCTGGTCGTCCCGCGCTTCGGGGACCATCGTGAGCACCCGCTGCGGGAAAGGGATCTCGATGCCCTCGCGGTCGAAGGCGGCCTTGATCGCCATGGCCACGTCCGAGCGGACCCGGAACATGGTGGCGATGTCGGACGCGTGCCAGAAGCGGACGTCGAAGTCGATGCTCGACTCGTTGAAGGTGGTGACCCAGGCCTGGGGTCCTGGCGACGGGAGGACGCCGTCGACGACGGATGTGGCGGCGAGGACGACCTCCTGGGCACGACGCAGGTCCGTGCCGTAGGCGACGCCCACCGGCAGGACCGTCCGCCGGGTGGGCGTGGCCGTGCTGTTGACGATGACGTCGTTCATGACCATCGACGACGGGATGACCACCCGCTCGCCGTCGAAGCTGTCGAGCACGACGGCGCGGAAGTTGATCTCGGTGACGGTGCCCTCGCGGTCCTGCGTGGACACCTGGTCGCCCACCCGGATCGGTCGGCGGGTCTTCAGCATCACCGAGGCGAAGACGTTCTCGAGGATGGCGGTGACGGCGAAGGCGATGGCGATGCCGCTGACGCCGAGGGCACCGACGAGCGGCCCGATCTGCACGCCGAGGGAGACCAGCGCGTACAGCAGCCCCACCAGGATGACCAGGTTCCGGGCCATGCGTCCGGCGAACCGGGCGATGGAGCCCTCCGGATCGGTCCGGCGGAGGACGCGCTCGACCACCCGCCCCAACACGATCCCGGCGATGACGAACGCGGCGAACGTGGCGCCGGCCACGATCCAGTCGCGAGTCGTGAGGCCGTCGCGGATGACGTCCTCGAGCTCCACCTCTGCGGTCGGGACCTGGGCCAGGACATCGGCGAACCGCGCCCCGGCGGCGGTGATGGCGACCATGGTTGACAGGTCCTCCTGCAAGCGGTTACATCGAGGGTCCGGACGGGCCGCCGAGGATGACACAGCGTGAGGGACGACGTGACCGATGCCGGGTGGTGGTCCGACGCAGTCGGCTACGAGGTCTACCTCCGCTCCTTCGCCGACTCCGACGGGGACGGGATCGGTGATCTGCCCGGCCTCACGTCACGGCTCGACCACCTGGCCGACCTCGGTGTGGACATCGTCTGGGTGACGCCCTTCTACCCGTCACCGATGGCGGACTTCGGCTACGACGTGGCCGACCACCTCGGTGTCGACCCCCGCTTCGGCACGCTCGACGACTTCGACCGCCTCGTCGATGCCGTGCACGAGCGGGGCATGCGGCTCCTGATCGACCTGGTCCCCAACCACACGTCGGACCAGCACGAGTGGTTCCGCTCGGCCCGCGACGGTCGGGACAGCCCGCATCGTGGGTGGTACCTGTGGCGCGACCCCGCACCCGACGGCGGGCCGCCCAACAACTGGCGCAGCCACTTCGGCGGCCCGGCGTGGACGTTCGACGAGGCGACGGGCCAGTGGTGGTGCCACCTGTTCCTCCCCGAGCAACCCGACCTGGACTGGTCCAACCCGGCCGTGCGGGACGCGTTCCGGGGCATCATCGAGCGGTGGCTCGACCGGGGGGTCGACGGCTTCCGGATCGATGTCGCGCACTCGCTCGTGAAGGACCCATCCCTGGCCGACAACCCGGTCATCGCCGAGGTCGGCCCCGACGCCACCCCTCGGGAGGCCTTCGAGTCGCTGCGCCACGACCACGACCTGGACCAGCCGGGAACGCTCGACATCTACCGGGACTGGCACCGGCTCGCGCGCGAGCACGATGCGGTCCTGCTCGGGGAGGTGTACCTCGACTCCGCCGAGGCGGTCGCCGCCTACGTCGCCGACGGCGTGCTCGACCTGTCGTTCTACTTCCCGGTGCTGCACACCCGATGGGACGTCGAGGTGCTCCGCCAGGTGGTGACCGCCACGCTCACCCACGGGCGGGGACGGTTCGCCTGGGTGCACTCCAGCCACGACGACCCCCGTGCGCCGACCCGGTTCGGTGGTGGTGCGCAGGGCCGGCGACGGGCGCTGTCCTTCCTCGCGTTCACCGCGTTCCTCCCCGGTCCCCTGTTCCTGTACCAGGGCGACGAGCTCGGCCTGGAAGACGGCGTGGTCGACCCATCGGATGCCGCCGACCCGGTCGCCACCCGCAACGCCACCGGCGGCACCGAAGGGCGTGACCCCGTGCGCACGCCCCTCCCGTGGACGCCGGACGCCCCCAACCTCGGGTTCTCCACCGGGACGCCGTGGCTCCCGATGCCGGTCAACCACACGGCGGCGGACACCGTGTCGGTCCAGCGAGGTGATCCGGACTCCACCCTGAACGCCGTGCGCCGGCTCCTGCAGGTCCGTCGGCACCGGCTGCCGAACCATTCGCCGGTGGAGCTGCGCGACGACGTGCCCCGACACGTGCTGGCCTACCGGCGGGGCGCCCAGCTCGTGGCACTGAACGTGGGCGATGCCCCGGCGGACGTCGCATGGTCGGGTCGGGGCTCGCTGGCGTTCGGCACCGGCTCCGTCGAGCTG
>CAZCJT010000049.1:0-11042 GCA_964498565.1 uncultured Acidimicrobiaceae bacterium | reverse complement strand
GCCGCAACATCGACCTCTACCCGCCCGAGGTCGGACTGACCGGCATCGACATCGCCCCAAGGATGCTGACCCGCGCCGAACGTCGTGCTCGACGGCTCGGACGCCCCGTCGGCCTGGTGGTCGCCGACGTCGAGGACCTGCCGTTCCCCGACGCCAGCTTCGACACGGTCACCGCGACCTGCGTGTTCTGCTCGGTACCCGACCCGGTCGCCGGCCTGCGAGAGGTCGCCCGGGTCACCCGCCCCGAAGGACAGGTGCTGCTCCTCGAACACGTCCGCCCCCGCAACCGTCTCCTCGGCTTGGTCTTCGACAGGCTCAGCACCCTCGTCCAACGTCTCGTCGGCCCGGCCATCAACCGCCACACCGAAGCCAACGTGCGCGCAGCGGGTCTCGACATCGTGGATGTCGAGCGTCGGGGCATCTGGCGCGAGATCCGCGCCCGACCTGCGACCGGCAAACCGGCCGCCGCCACCCCAGACGCCACCGCCGAGCAGCGTTCGTGAGGATGTTGCGACCTGGCCAGCGGGCCGGGCGCCGCGTCGTGCAGGGCGGCTCTCATCGTGCTGGGTCCTCGTCGACGTAACGGTCGGGGTGCGCAGCGAAGTCGGCACGGCAGGCGTTCGAGCAGAACCACCACTCCTGCCCCTCGGCCTGCAGGTGCATCGCCGGGTCTCGCTCGACGGCCATGCCGCACACCGGGTCGGTGGCCAAGGCGGCGAGCTCCCGGAAGGCGCCGTCCTCGAGCCACAGGACCCGATCGGCAACCTCGCGCAGGCGCTCGTCGTGGCTGACCATGACGATGCTGCGCCCATCCTCCTCGGCGAGGCGGCGCAGGAGCCGGGCGATCTCGCGGCCGTGACCGGAGTCGAGGTTCGCGGTGGGCTCGTCGGCGAGCAGGACGGTGGGGTTGTTGGCCAGGGCGCGGGCGATGGCGACGCGTTGCTTCTCACCGCCGGAGAGCTGGTCGGGCCGGAACCCGAGGCGGTGGGCAAGCCCGACACGGTCGAGCAGCTCGGTGGCCCGGTCCCTCGCGGCCCGTCCGGTGGTGCCGGCGAGGTTGCACGCGAGCTCGACGTTCTCGAGGGCCGTGAGGGCGGTGAGGAGATTGAAGTCCTGGAAGATGAATCCGAGGTGCGTCGCCCGTAGCAACGGCAGCCGACGCTCCGGTGCGGTGGCGAGGTCGACGCCGTCGACGACCACCGAGCCGCTGGTGGGACGGAGCATGGCGCCGAGCATGAGCAGCAGCGTGGTCTTGCCACTCCCGGAGGGTCCCATGACGAGCACGACCTCGCCGGTGGCGACATCGAGATCGATGTTCGACACGGCGTGCACGGCGAGCTCGCCGTCACCGAACGTCTTGGACAGCTGGCGCACGGCGATGGCGGGGGCGGCGGTCATGACGATCTCCTGAAGGCGGTGGCGGGGTCGACGCGCAGGACGCGCCGCAGCGGGAGCAACGCGGCGAGCCCGCCGACGACCAACGCCCCGGTCCCGGTGCGGAGCACCGACCCGGGTTGGATCAGGACGGTGACGTTGGGGGTCAGCGCGCCGATTGCCCCACCGAGGGCGACCGCCACGACCACCGCGAGGCCAAGCCCGAGCGCGACGGACCACACGGCCTGGGCGAGAACCATCATGGCGAGCCGGCCCGGCCCGGCACCGAGCGCTTTGACCACCCCGTACTCGCGGAGCTTGGCGAGCGTGGCCGTGAACAGCGTGAGACCGACGACGGCGAGGGCGATCAGGAAGCCGATGACGGTCATGATCTTCATCACGTCGGCGGCCATGTCGCGCACAACGTTGGCTTCCTCGCGAGCGAACTCAGCTCGGGTCTGGACGGTGGTCTCGGGCAGCGCCACCGCGACCAGGCTGGCGAGGTCGTCGGAAGCAACGCCCGGTTCGGCGCCGACGAGCACGTAGGCGATCGAATCGCTGTGGAGTCTGGCGAAGTCCTCGGTGCGGATGTACACGGTGGTGTTGACGATGTTGGTGCCGTCGGTGGACGTGCCGCTGACTCGGAACGGTGCGCCCATCACGGTGACGGTGTCACCGATGTCGATGCCGAGCTCATCGGCTGCGACGTCGTCGACGAGCACCTCGCCCTCGCCGGGCGGTTGGCCGACGCCGAGCCGGCGCGGTCCACCACGCCCCGTGGTGACGTCGTAGCCGAAGACGTAGGTGATGCGCTGGCCGTCGCCGGTGTCGACGATGCTGTTCGTGTAGCGAAGGCCTTCGGCCCAGGCAACCCCCTCGACGTCCCGTACGCGCTCGACGGTCTCCGGAGGGAGCGCAGACTGGGACATGTGCATGGTTCGTACGTCCTGCTGGGCGACGAACACGTCGGCGGAGGAGTTGCGCATGTACGCGCTGACTTGGCGCATCGCCCCGGCGAAGATCCCGTTCAGCACCAGCACGAGCACCAGTGAGGCGCCGACCCCGCTGACCGCGAGCACGGCGCGCCGGCGGTCCTGGAAGAGGTTCCTACGGGCGAGGGAGACACGACCAGCCATCTCAGCCTCCCTGGTACGCGGTCGCTGGCTCGAGCTTGGCCAGACGGCGTGCGGGAAGGATGGCGGCGACGAAGCCCATCAGCACCGCGGCGGCGACCGCTCGCCCGATGTTGCCGGGTGTGGCGAGGATGACGAACTGCGGCCGCACTGCGTTGATGTAGGCCCGCCCGACCACGAAGAGCAGACCGCCGGTGACCAGACCCACAGAGGAGACAAACATGGTCTGGCGGACGGCCAGTCCCACCAGGTGCCCCCCGCTGGCACCGATCGCCTTGACGATGCCGTACTCACGACGGCGATCGACAATTGAGCTGTAGGTCGTGAGGGCGATCACGAGGCTGCCGATGGCAAGCGCGACAGCCCGCATCACTCCAAGCGGGACCTCGTATGCGCGGGCCATCAAGGCGAGGTCGTTGCGGGCCAGCTCATCGCGATCGAGAACGTTCAAGCCGGTCGCCTCGAGCCGGGACCGCACCGCGGCGGGCTCGGTCGTGCCCACGAGCACAAAGCTGGTCGTGCCCGGCGCCCGGAGCAGCCGGTCGGTGGCGTCGTGAGTCATGAACACGAACGACGCCATGAAGGCATCGGTGGTAGTGCCCACGATCCGAAAGCTCCGGCCCATGATGTCGAGGTCGTCACCCACGGCGAGCCCGTGTTGGTTCGCCAGCACCGATCCGATCGTGACCTCGTCGTCGGCTTCTGCCGCTCGACCGCTGCGCAGGTCCCACGGCCCCCCACGCTCACCCGGGGTCGAGCCGATCACGTAGGTCGGGACCTTGCGGTCGTGGAGTTGGGTGATCGAGAAGAAGCCGCGCACCGCCGCACCCCAATCGACGTCGGGGTCAGCCCGGACGGTGTCGACGGTCCCGGTCGGAAGGACGCTGACGGCGCCGAAGAAGTTCTTGGTGCCGGTCTGGGCGACGTACAGGTCGGCGCCGACGTTGTCCTCGTAGGTGGTGACGTTGGCCTTGATCCCCGCCCACAGGCCGTCGAGGAGCAGGATCAGCATCAACGCCATGCCGACGCCGCCGGCTGCGGCGGCAAGCCGGCGGGGCTCGGACAGCAGGTTGCGGCGGGCGAGCGGCACGGAGCGGGACACGGCTCAGGCTCCGCGGTCCCAGCTGACCTCGACGGGGTCGTCGAACCCGCCCAACGCGAGTCGGACAATGCCCGTTGCCGGTCCCGCGGACTCAAAGCGCAATTCGCCTTCGCGGTGATGGCCACGTGGGCCGTCACCGCTCCAGCCCACGACGGGCCAGACCGTGCCGTCCACTTCGAGCGTCGCGACGGTGAGATCCATGGCCAGCTCCACCGAGTGCGTGTCAAGGATGAGCCCGAAGGCTGCCCCTCCGTCATCGAGTTGGCGTGGCTGGATGTCGATTTCGATGTCGCCGACGCTGACGGTCTGGTCGCCGAGCCCTGTGCCGTTGTCCGACGATGTGGCGTCGTCGCCCCCGCGCGAGGTCAGGAGGAGGCCGCCGCCCACCAGCACAACGGCGAGGGCGACTGCGAGGGTCAGGCCGCGGCGCATGTCTCGACCTCCTCGTGGGGACGGGCGTGCACCGCTGGCGCCCGCCGCAGCCGGCGGGCGGCGATGATCACGCCGACGGCGTTCACGCCGATGCCGACGATCATGAACGGGATGCGGTAGTCGATCAGGAACGCGGCGGCGCCGGTGGCGCCGATGAGTGGCGCGAGGTCAGCGATGTGGTGCGCGCAACAGGCGACCATGCCGACCGTCGAGGCCCCCGCACCCGCGCCACTTGCGGCGGCGGCTGCGTGGTGCAACCGGTGTCGTCGGCGGAGCTCGGACATGAGCGCGATCTGGGTGCCGAAACCGCCGACGATCAGGATCAGGTAGTACCGGTCCTGACGGGCTTGCTCGGTGAAGTGGGACCAGGACCCTGAAGCGCCGGCGACCACCACCATGTAGAAGAGCATCAGGCCGACGGCGGCCAGGACGCCGGTCCGGACGCTGCGGGGCTTCATGGCTTGCCTCCCTCATTCTCTCTTGAATCCCCTCATGATCGGCGACGTCCGCCGTCGCGCCATCCGGTGCAGGTACGGAGTGTTGCAGCGGTCGACTACGGACCCCGGCGACGGGCCGACCGGGACGTGCGATGGCAGTATGATCTCCGACACCATGTCGTTGATCAGTACCAGAGCGTGAACGTGGCTGCGGAAGAGGATCGCCGGTTCGATGCCTTGCTGCGGGGCGCGCTCGAGCTGACAGCGGAGCACGACCTCGACCACATCCTCGACCGGATGGTGCGCTGCGCCGCCGACGTCGCCCGGGCGAGGTACGGGGCGCTCGGCGTCTACGACGCCGCAGGGCGCATCGAACGGTTCGTCCACTTCGGGCTCGATCCCGCGACGGTCGACCGCATCGGGAGCTACCCCGAAGGTCGCGGCATGCTCGGCGAGGTGATCGTGGCCGACGGACCGATCCGGCTCATCGACATCGGGGCGGATCCGCGCTCGTGCGGGTTCCCACCCCACCACCCGGAGATGCGGTCCTTCCTCGGTGTGCCCGTCCGGGTCGGAGAGCGACGCTTCGGCAACCTCTACCTCACCGAGAAGGACGGTGGCGGCCTATTCGACGAGGAGGACGAACGCCTCGTCGTCACGCTCGCAGCCTTTGCCGCCGCGGCGATCGAGTCGGCGCTGCTCGTGAGCACCGAACGGGAGCTCGCTGCCGCCCACGAGCGCTCCGAGACGCAGCAAGATGTGCTGGCCCGGGTGATCGACGCCCAGGAAGCCGAGCGCGCCCGGGTAGCGCGGGATCTGCACGACCAGATCGGACAGTCGCTCACGTCGGTGCTCCTCGGGCTCCGCCTCGTGGACGGGTCCCTGTCCACTGACGACCCCGACATCCACGACGCCCGGACCCACACCGACGAAGTGCGGGCGCTGGTTGCCCACGCACTCGACGAGGTGCGCCAACTCGCCTTCGATCTACGGCCCACCGTACTCGACGACGTCGGGCTGGTCGCAGCGTTGCGGCGCCTCGGCAAGGATCTCAGCGAGCGATCCGGAGTGCATGTCGACCTGGCGGTGGTCGGCCTGGACGACGAGAGCCGGCTGCAGCCGGCGATCGAGACCGTTGTCTACCGCGTCGTGCAGGAGTCGCTCACGAACGTCACCCGCCATGCCGGCGCAACGCACGCTGCCGTCGAGATCACTGTCGACAGCCGTGGTGTCCGGGCCACGATCGTTGATGATGGCGTCGGTTTCGAGGTCGGTTCAGGCACTCTGCGTTCGCTCGGATTGGCAGGGATGACCGAGCGGGCGTCGTTGGTCGACGGGCAACTCGACATCGCGTCGACTCCGGGAGCGGGCACGACGGTCTTGCTCGAGGTGCCACGATGAACGACATGATCCGGGTCGCCCTGTGCGACGATCACGCGGTGGTGCGGAGTGGATTGGCTCGCATCGTTGCCGAAGAACCGGACCTGGAGGTCGTCGGCGAGGCCGGCACGGCGGAAAGCGCAGTAGCGGTGGCCCGAGCAGAGCGTCCCGACGTTTTCGTCATGGACCTCGGGTTGCCGGGCATCAGCGGGATCGAGGCAACGCGCCAGGTCGCCGAGGTCAGCCCGGACACGGCCATACTGGTACTGACCGTGCACGACGACGTCGCCTACCTCCGCAAGGCGTTCGACGCCGGGGCCCGCGGCTACCTCGTGAAGGACGCCGCCGACGTGGAGCTGGTCCTCGCCATCCGCCAGGTCGCCGCCGGCGAGGAGTACGTCCACCCCCGCCTCGGCGCCGCGCTGCTCGCCCCGGTAGCCGACGCCCAACTCGTGGGCCCGGGCGGCGAGCTGTCCGCACGCGAGGTCGAGGTGCTGCGCCTGGTGGCTCTCGGGAACACCAACGCCGAGATCGCCGCCGAGCTTTACGTGTCGGTCCGCACCGTGGAGACGCACCGGTCCCACGTGCAGCAGAAGCTCGACCTCAAGACGAGGGCTGACCTGGTTCGTTTCGCCCGGGAGCATCACCTGCTTGCGGACGACGACGAGCTGACGTCGTAGGCGGTTTCGGCGGATCAGTAGGCACCCGTCATCGGGCCCGAACCCGACCCGCCGGTCGACGGGGCGAGGAGCTTCCGTCCCGGTCAGCTCATCTCGGCGAGACGTCCGCTTTACAACGACAACATGTCGTAGCATGTAGTTGCAGGGCGCCAGTGCCCCACAGGCGGGAGGAGCCCCGATGCGCAAGCAACCCGGTCGCGACGGTTCATGCAAGGTGACCTTCGAGCTTCCTGCGGAGGTCGAGGCAACTGAGCCCCACGTGTGCGGCGAGTTCAACGAGTGGTCGACCACGGCCACACCCATGACACGTCGCAAGGACGGCACCTTCGCCGCCACCGTCGCCTTGGAAGCCGGGCGGCGATACCGGTTCCGCTACCTGCTCGGCAACGGCCAGTGGGAGAACGACCGGACGGCCGACGACTACGCCCGCAACGAGTTCGGAGGCGAGGACTCGGTCGTCGTGGTGTGAACGAGCTGTCACGACCAAGAAGGAGGGCAGCACGAGTGACACAGGTGAGCGACGACCGTGACCGGCCAGCCACCCCCGACGAACCCGCCGCGCCACGTGGCCCGACGAATCGCCTCGAGCCGATCCGCTCGGCGGCGGGCGTGGCCGGCGTGATCGACGCACTAGTGGGCGGTGACCTTCCGATCGTCGTCACCTGCTACGACGGCAGCCGGGCCGGCCCTGCACAGGCGCCGGCGACGCTGCTCGTGCGATCTCCCGACGCGTTCCGCCGGGCGCTGACAGCGCCTGGCGAGCTCGGGTTCGGGCGGGCCTACGTCGCCGGCGATCTCGACGTCGAGGGCGACATCTACGCAGTGTTCGCGCTGGCCGACGAAATGCGAGTCGCTCGAACGGCCTTGCGGCAGTGGCTGCCCTTGCTGCGGTTGGCTGGGACTGCCGGTCTCCGGCGACTCCCCGTTCCGCCCGAGGAGGCGCGCCTGCGGGGCCGGCGGCACTCCCCTCGGCGGGATGCGGCCGCCATTGCCCACCACTACGACGTGTCCAACGCCTTCTACCGGCTCGTGCTCGGCCCGTCGATGACGTACTCGTGCGCCGTGTGGCCCTCGGCAGCCTCGACCCTCGAGGACGCGCAGTCCGCGAAGTACGAGCTGGTCTGTCGCAAGCTCGGGCTCCAGCCGGGAATGCGGCTGCTCGACGTGGGTTGCGGCTGGGGTGGCATGGTCCTGCATGCCGCCCGCCATCACGGCGTCCGCGCCGTCGGGATCACGCTGTCGGCCCGACAGGGCGAGTGGGCGTCGCATGCCGTGGCCGACGCTGGTCTCGGCGATCAGGTCGAGATCCGGGTGCAGGACTACCGGGACGTGTCCGACGGACCGTACGACGCCATCAGCTCGATCGGCATGTTCGAGCACGTCGGGCTGGCACGCCTGGGCGAATACTTCACAGGGCTCGGCCAGCTCCTGCAGCCGGGCGGGCGACTGCTCAATCACGGCATCAGCCGCCTGCCCGGCGAGCGCGAGCGCTTGTCGCGCCGCGGCTTCATCGGCCGCTACGTCTTTCCCGACGGGGAGCTCCACGAGATCGGCGCCGTTGTCTCCCGGATGCAGACCGCAGGGTTCGAGGTCCGCCATGTTGAGAGCCTCAGGGAGCACTACGCCCTCACGCTGCGGGCCTGGGTAGCCAACCTGGAGCGCAGTTGGGACGAAGCGGTCGCCGAGGCCGGCCCTGCCCGCGCCCGGATCTGGCGGCTGTACATGGCGGGATGCGCGCTGCAGTTCGAGGCCGGTCGGACCCAGGTGCACCAGGTATTGGCCGTAGCACCCGACGGTGGGCACAGCAGGATGGGGCTCCGTCCCGACTGGGACGGCTCCACGCTGGCGTGACGGCCTGCCGGTACGTCGGGAGCCAGTCCCCGCCAACCGGAGACGTCTGCCCGCGAATAGGAACGCCCCGTCCCGCGGACGAAGCGGGACGGGGCGTTCGTGTAGGGATGGCTCAGGACAGGACGGTGGAATGGCGACGGACGAATGGCAGCCGTCCCCACGCCTGGCCCAGACCCCACCGGTGACCGGCGGCGGTGACCGCTACGACGATCAGCGCCAGCGCGTAGATCACGTGGTAGTCGACCAGCGGATTGGTTGACCCGGTCGCCTCACCGGCGGTGGTGTAGCGCGCCGGGTGCCACTCGGCGATCCACATGAGCGCCATCAGCAGCGTGCCGCTGACCGCAGCCAGGCGCAGACCGATGCCCAGCACGACCGCGACGCCGATGGCGAGCAGGCCGACCATGAAGAGCCAGTCGACCCACCAGTCACCGGCGATCGAGCGGAACGTGGAGGCGAATGGCCCGGCGTCGGTGTTGCCGAGGAACCCCTTGGTCGGGGAGCCGCCATTGAGCCAGGCGCGTTCTGAGGGCGTCGAGTACCCGAGGCCGACCAGCTTGTCGAAGAAGGCCCACAGGAAGACGAACCCGGTTGCGATCCGCAGGCCGGCGAACCATGCCGACGGTCCGGGCCGGGCCTGGCTTCCGTTGTGACTGCCAACGGTGGTGCTGGCCCGCTCGGCGCGGGTGGAAGTAGCTGTGGTCATCGTGAGTCCTCCTTCGTCGGTGGTCCGGCTCGTCGAGAGCCGGGCCAGTACACGAGTCATCGTGCGCCTGCCCGTGGTTCGTGCCATCCGCAGCCGCTACGGCTTCGCCATGTGGCGGAACCCTGATCGCAGCGACTGGGCCTGGATCGTCGAGACCTGCGTTTCCTCTCCCCTCGTGCGGGGAGGGCATCCGACTCCTACAGTCTGTCGCAGGAGTGTCGGGCTGTGCCCGAGCAGTCCGGTTGTCGTCGCCGAGCCAGGGCACACCGGACGTCGATCCGACAAGGAGCATGCGCGATGTCCAGTGCGAAGGTGCGGGTTGCGGTTAACGGCTATGGCGTGATCGGCAAGCGCGTCGCCGACGCGGTCACGCTGCAGGACGACATGGAGCTGGTCGGTGTGGCCGATGTGGCGTCCGACTACCGCATCCGAGTCGCCGTTGAACGGGGCCATGCGGTGTTCGCGTCTGACCTCGCGGCGCGCGTCGAGATGGACGCGGCACACATCCCGGTGTCGGGGACGCTGGATGATCTGCTCGGCCGGGTCGACGTGGTCGCCGACTGCGCCCCGAAGAAGCTGGCGGCGGCGAACAAGGACCGCTACCAGGCAGCCGGTGTGAAAGGCATCTGGCAGGGAGGCGAGAAGCACGAGCTGACCGGCTATTCGTTCTGCGCTCAGATCAATTACGCCGGCGCGCTCAACCGCGACTTCGCCCGAGTCGTGTCGTGCAACACGACCGCGTTGAGCCGAACCATGCACGCTTTGCACCGCCGAGGCTGGGTGAAGCGGGCCCGGGTGGTGCTGCTGCGGCGGGGAACCGACCCGTGGGAGTCCCACACCAACGGGATGATCAACACAGTGGTCCCGGAGACGAACGTACCGAGCCATCAGGGCCCGGACGCCCAGACGGTGATCCCCGACCTCGACATCACCACCCTCGCCGGCGCCGGCCCCTACAACCTGAGTCACATCCACTTTGCCATGGTCGAGACGACCCGCCCCGTCAGCCTCGACGAACTGCGCGACGCGCTGTGGGACGAGCCCCGGATCGCCTTCGTCCGTGCCGCCGACGGACTGGTAGCGCTGAACTCGGTGATCGAGCTGATGCGCGATCTCGGCCGGCCCCGGGGGGACATGTGGGAAGTGGCGGTCTGGGAGGATGCGCTGGCCAGCGACGGGCGCGACGTGTACCTCACCTTCCAGGTGCACAACGAGGCCATCGTCGTGCCCGAGACGATCGACTGCATCCGGGCGCTCACCGGCATCGAACCGGACGGGGCCGCGTCGGTCGCCAAGACCGACGCCTCGCTCGGGATCACCAAGACCTTCCTGCCGGCGACGACGTAAGCCGATAGCGCGGCTTCAGCGAACGCGACGCTGCCCCAACCCGGCATCCATGCCGTCCGGGCGACCCTTCGGCACGCAGCTCCGGGAGGAAGCGACCCGCGTCACGGCCGACGGGCCTCAGGCGTTGACCGCGTCGGGTCCTGGGTGGAGCACGACCCACATCGACGCAAGCACCAGAGCGATCCCGATCGCGGTCCAACCCGTAGGCGCTTCGTTCAACAGAGCGGCGGCGAACGCTATGCCAGCGACGGGGACCAGGAAGGTCCATGCGGCCAGGAGTCCCAGGGGGGAACGCAGGGTCTCGGTGAACCACGCCAAGAACGCGGCGACCGTACCGACGAGGGACAGGAATGCCAGCACGACGACGAACCTCGGCGTCCAGTCGATGCTGGGCCAGCCCTCGACCGCGGCGGCCCACACCATCAGGGCGGCGCCACCGATCACGAAGTGCCAGCCGCTGGCCACGACGAGGTCGAGGGAGCCGAGGCGTCGGGCGAGTAGCGTGCCGGCGGTGATCGCGGCGGCGGCCACCAGTGACAGGGCGGCGCCGTCACCGCCGCCACCGGGGATGGCGACGACCAGCAGGCCGGCGAAACCGAC
>CAZCJT010000048.1:0-11110 GCA_964498565.1 uncultured Acidimicrobiaceae bacterium | reverse complement strand
CTTGCGCAGCCCGGCGGCGGCGCTGGCCCCCTCGAGCCGAACGGCGCTGGCGGCCAGGTGGATGGCGGCCAGCTCGTCGGCGTCGAGGCCCGGGTCGCGCAGGTAGTACTCCTCGGGGTGGATCCGGTACCCCTCCTGCGGTGGCGTGGAGCCGGGCACCGTCTCGATCCGCAGGGGCACGCCCTCGGCGCGCAGGTCCTTCTTGTCGCGCTCGAAGGCCCGCTTGAAGGAGTCCTTGTCGGGCGGGTAGCCCGGGATGCGCTCGTGGATCTGTTCGGCCGTGAGGGGCCGCTCGGTGTGCAGCAGGGCAGCGACCAGGTCGAGGAGGCGTTCGATCTTCGGGACGGCCATGGGGACGGCGAGGCTACCCGTGGTCCCGGCGGCGACCCGGCCGTCCGGCCGCGACCACGCCGGCCGCCGCCGCCGAGGAGAAGAACAGCGGGTCCTGCCCGACGTCGCGCCCCATCGACGTGATCCACAGGTCGCGCTCGTCGAGCCACCCGCTGATGGGCACGGCCTCGGTCACGACGACGTCGTGGTCGTCACGGGCGAGCGGCGCCTGGAGCACCGTGGCCACCGTGACCCGGGACCGGGTCAGGTCGAGCACCGTCGAGACGTGGTGGCTGACGCCACGGTGGCGCTCGCGCTCGTCGGCACCCGAGGCGCGGACGCACAGGATCGGGTCCCCGCCCAGGGCCGCGGCTGCGTCGAGCACGGCGGCTGCTTCGACCGCGGTGGTGCCCAGGGCGGCACCCGTGCCCACGACACCGGGACCCATGGCGACGATGACGAGGTCGGCGTCGAGGGTGTGGACGGCCAGGGCGAGGGCGGAGGGCACCGAGACCGCCTCGAGGTCTCCCCCGAAGGCGTGGCCGGCGGTGATGGTGCCGTGCACGACGCCGGCGCGCCGCATGCCCACCACGAGCTCGGACAGCGCCATCGGCAGCCCTGCGCCGTCGGTCATGACATAGGCGACCCGGGCGTCGGGACGGTGGTGCAGGTAGGCGGTGGCGACGAGCGGAACCTGGCTGTGCAGCGTGCCGACGACCACCGGTGTCCCATCGAGATCGGCCGGCACCTCGTGGTCCTCCTCGGCCGCGCCGGTGTCGGCCTGGAGGGACGTGTACCGCACCTTCATGATGTGCCCGGGCCCGGGCAGGTCGAGGCGGTCACGGGACAGGTTCCAGTGCACGACGTGCCAGCCGCCCGTACCGAGGCCGAGGCCGACCGCAGTGGTGTTGACCACGACCTGGTCGCCGACCGCGACGGTCCCGATGAGGTCGGTCAGCGCGTACGCCCGGCCGGCGGTGGTGTCGACACGCTGGAGCCCGGGACGCTCGAGGAGGACCTCGGTGACCTCGGCGGTCTCGAAGCTGGGCACCCCGCGCTCGTCAGAGGCTGGCGATGAGGCGGTCGACGCGGTCGTCGCTCGACTTGAACGGGTCCTTGCAGAGCACGGTGCGCTGGGCCTGGTCGTTCAGCTTCAGGTGCACCCAGTCCACGGTGTAGTCCCGCTTGCGCTCCTTGGCCCGGCGGATGAAGTCGCCCCGCAGCTTGGCCCGGGTGGTCTGGGGCGGCGTCTCGATGGCCTCGTCGATGACGTCGTCGTCACAGATGCGCTCGACCAGGCCGTGGTCCTGGAGCTTGTAGAACAGGCCGCGCTCCCGGTTGACGTCGTGGTACTGCAGGTCGATCAGCGAGACCCGCGGCGAGTTGAGCGGCAGCTCGTGCTTGAGCCGGTAGCGCTCGATGAGGTGGTACTTGGTCACCCAGTCGCACTCGCGGCCGAGGGACAGCGGATCGGTGCCGAGGCCCTTCATGACGTGCTGCCACATGTCGAGGGCACGCTGCTCCTGGTCGGGGAGGCCCTTGCGGGCGGCGTACGTGAGGGCCTTGTCGAGGTACTCCTGCTGGATCTCGAGGGCGGAGAGCTCGCGGCCGTTGGCCAGGCGGACCTTGCGCTGGCACGTGATGTCGTGGCTGATCTCGCGGATGGCCCGGATGGGGTTCTCGAGCGTCATGTCACGCATGACCACGTTGGGGTCCTCGAGCATCCGCAGCAGGATCGCCGTGGTGCCCACCTTCAGGAAGGTGGTGTACTCGTTCATGTTCGAGTCGCCGACGATGACGTGGAGGCGCCGGTACCGCTCGGCGTCCGAGTGCGGTTCGTCGCGGGTGTTGATGATCGGGCGGCTGCGGGTGGTGGCCGAGCTGACGCCCTCCCAGATGTGCTCGGAGCGCTGGGCCAGGCAGAACACGGCGCCCCGGGCGGTCTGCAGCACCTTGCCGGCGCCGGCGTAGATCTGGCGGCTGACCAGGAAGGGGATCAGGTGCTCGGAGTACGAGCCGAAGTCGTCCTGGCGGCTGGTCAGGTAGTTCTCGTGGCAGCCGTAGGAGTTGCCGGCCGAGTCGGTGTTGTTCTTGAACAGGTAGATGACCCCGCGGATGCCCTCCTCGCGGAGGCGCTGCTCGGCGCTGACCAGCAGCTGCTCGAGGATGCGCTCGCCCGCCTTGTCGTGGGTGACGAGGTCGACCAGGTCGTCGCACTCCGGCGTGGCGTACTCGGGGTGGGAGCCGACATCGAGGTACAGGCGGGCACCGTTGGCGAGGAAGACGTTGGAGGAGCGGCCCCAGGACACCACGCGCCGGAACAGGTAGCGGGCGACCTCGTCGGGGCTGAGCCGCCGCTGCCCCCGCAGCGTGCACGTGACGCCGTATTCGTTCTCGAGTCCGAAGATGCGGCGCTCCACGGACGGCAACCTATCTGGGGGTCTGGCCCTCCGGTCGCCAGCCGTCGCCGTACCCGTTGGCGGCGAACGCCCGGGCCTGGAGTGCGTCGGCGACGCTCGTGAACACGGCGTGGTGCTCGGTGACGCCCCAGCGCTCGAGGACCATGCGACCCGACAGCCGCGAGGCGACGATGCAGCACTCGATCCCGTCCGTGGCCTCGGCGAAGGCCTCGGCCAGGAGACCGAAGCCGGTCTGGTCGAGCAGGGCCACCTGGTCGACGTCAAGCACGACCGCTTCGGCGCCGGCCAGCGCGCCGGGGATGGTGGGCGCGACCTCGCGGGCGAAGGCCTCGTCGAGGCCGCCGTCGAGCGTGACGATCAGGACGTCGCGCCGGGCGTGCACCTGCATGCGGCCGTCGTGCATCGCCAGGGCGGGCATCGGCCCGGTGACCGGGTCGTGCGCGCTCGCACCGGGGCGTGGGCCGAGGCGGCTCGGATCCCGGTCGGTCATGGCTTCGGTGCGCTCGGCGAGGGTCACGGACGGGCTCCTGGTCTGTTGCGATCAGGTTACAGCCTGTCATGTGACTGTCAACCGCGTGGCGCGGTCGGATCAGCCGAGGAGGGCGGTGAGGGCGTCGCCTTCGATGCGGCCGAACTTGCGGCGGCCGTTGGAGCGGGCCAGGACGGCGATCTCGAGGTCCTCGGCCACCAGCGTCCGATCCGGTCCGGCGAGGGCACCGACGGCGGCCCGCAGCGCGGCGCCGAGGTCGAGCTCGTCGGCCCAGGACTCCTCCAGCCGGCCGGCGATGGCCTCGGCCTCGCCCCCGAGCACCGAGTACCGGTCCTCGTCCACGACCGAGCCGTCGTAGAGGATGTGGAACAGCTCGTCCCGGCTCCGCTCGTCGCCGATCTCGGCCACGAGGATCTCCACCTCCATCGGCTTCATCTCGTGGGTGAAGGTGTGGTTGAGCATCTGGGCGTAGGCGTTGGCCAGGCTCTGGGCGTCGACGTCCTCGCGGGAGTAGGCGTAGCCCTTCATGTCGGCGTGGCGGACCCCGGCGACGCGGAGCTGGTCGAACTCGCTGTAGCGGCCCACGCCGGCGAACGCGATGCGGTCGTAGATCTCCGAGATCTTGCGCAGCGTGTTGGAGGTGTTCTCGGCACAGAACAGGATGCCGTCGTCGTAGGACACGGCGCACAGGCTGCGGCCCTTGGCGATGCCCTTGCGGGCGTAGTCGGCCCGGTCCTTCATGACCTGCTCGGGAGCGACGTAGAAGGGCATGCTCATCGCTCGACCTCCTGGTCCGGGCGGGCGCCGCCGTCGGCGGATCCTCGGGTGTTGGCCGGCGACAGGTCACCGAGCAGCGCCTCGAAGCGGCTGCGGATCTCGTCGTCCTCGAGGCGGCGGAAGCCGTCGGCGTCGATGACGGCGACGATGGGGAAGATGCCCCGGATCAGGTCGGGCCCGCCGGTGGCGGAGTCGTCGTCGGCCGCCTCGAACAGCGCCCGGATGGCCAGGTCGACGGCGTCGGAGGCGTCCATGTCGGCCCGGTAGCCGATCTTGACGACCGTGCCGGCGTGGAGCGAGCCGCTGCCGGTGGCGGCGTGGTGGAGCTCCTCGTAGCGACCGCCGGTGACGTCGAACTCGAACAGGCGGCCGACGCCTCGCTGCAGGTCGTACCCGGCGAACAGCGGCACCACGACCATGCCCTGCATGGCCGCGGGCAGGTGGGCCCGGACCATCTGGCTGAGCTGGTTGGCCTTGCCCTCGAGGCTGAGGGAATGGCCCTCGACCTTCTCGTAGTGCTCGAGCTGGAGCTGGAACAGCCGAACCATCTCCATGGCCGGCCCGGCGGCGCCGGCGATGGCCACCCCGGACCAGCGGTCGGCGGGGAACCCCTTCTCCATGGACCGGTGCGAGATCAGGTTGCCCGACGTGGCCCGCCGGTCGCCGGCCATCACGACGCCGGTGGCGGTGCGGATGGCCACGACGGTCGTGCCGTGCATGATCGTCAGCGGGTGGCTGGCGGCGTCGGCGATGCGGGCCTCGGGGTCGCGCCCCTGCCGGCGCAGCAGGCCGGCGAAGTCAGGGCCCGGATCGACGTCGGGGGTGAAGAACGGGAGCGTCACGGATGGGACCCTACCGGCGCCCCGCCGGGACGGCGGCCGGTGACGTCGGGACGGTCCCACGACCGACACGCTCGCGCCACGCGACAGCAGGAGTTGATAGCATCTCGCGGCATGGGGTCGACGCGCACCACGTTCACGCTCGACGACTCGCTCGCCGACCAGGCCCGCCGGCTCGGGGTGAACATCTCCGCGGCGGCACGCGATGGCGTCGCTTCTGCCGTGCGATCGGCCCTCGCCCGAGCCGATCGAGACGCCTACCTGCGGTCGCCCGAGAAGGTCGACGACTTCTGGACCGACGCCGAGACGTGGGGTGACGAGTGAACCGCGGGGACGTCTGGCTGGCCGAGGTCGGACGCAAGCGCCGCCCGGTCCTGGTGCTCACGCGAGACGAGGTCATCGACGTCCGGTCCCTGGTCACCGTCGCGGAGATCTCCACGTCGGCACGAGGCCTGGCGGCGGAGGTCGAGCTCGACCACGTCCAGGTCGGACTCGAAGGCGAGTCGGTCGTCAACTGCGACGGTCTGCACACCATCGCTCAGACGATGCTCACGGCGCGGGTCGGTCAGGTCGACGCGATCACCCTGGCCCGGGTGTGCGCGGCGGTGAGCTACGCGATCGGCTGCTGACGACCGGGTCGCCCGCTGCGGAGCGCCTACTCGCCGCCCTTCTGGATGTAGGACTTCACGAAGTCCTCGGCGTTCTGCTCCAGCACGTCGTCGATCTCGTCCAGCAGGTCGTCCAGCTCGGCCTTGATCTTCTCGCCCGAATCGGAGCCGGCGGGGACCTCTTCGACGGTCTCCTCGTCCCGTTGGGGGGCGGACTTGCGCTTCTGCTCTCGTTCAGCCATCACGAGCTCCAGGGTCTCCCGATCCGTGACGAGGTGTCACGAACCCAACCGGGACAGCAGCTCTGCTGCCGTCTCGCACTCGTCGATCAATGTACCCACGTGCTCTGCGGTTCCACGCGACGGTTCCATCATCGGCACGCGCCGCAACGGGTCCCCTCCGACGTCGAACACGAGGGAGTCCCAGTTGGCCCCGACGATGGCGTCGGGCCACTTCTGCAGGCACCGACCCCGGAAGTAGGCCCGGGTCGACCCGGGCGGGTTGGACACGGCGTGGGCGGCCTCGGCGGGGTCGACGATGCGTTGCAGGCCGGCCCGCTCGGCCAGGCACCGGTCGGGTCGCAGGTCGTGGTACTGCAGGCCGATGGCGGCCAGGCGGGGGTCGCCCCACTCGAGGTCGTGGCGCTCCCGGTAGCCCTCGAGCAGGCGCCGCTTGGCGACCCAGTCCACCGTGTCGGCCGCCGACATGGGGTCGGACTCGAGCCGGGTGAGCACGTCTTCCCACCGGGCCATGACGTCCTCGCCGACCGCTTGACCCACCGACTCCAGGCCGTGGGTCTCGGCGTACTTGCGTGCCCGCTCGAAGTACTCCCACTGGGCCTCGAGGGCGGTGATGGTGCCGCCGGCCGCCAGCTCGAACGGGGTGGACAGGCTCAGGTCGTAGGAGACGCGCCGCAGCGCGGCAACGGGCGCGGCCGGCGCCAGGTCGAGGCCGAGCTCGTCGTCCTCGATCATCGACAGGACGATGGCGGTGGTGCCGACCTTCAGGTAGGTGGCGACCTCGCTCATGTTGGCGTCGCCGAGGATGACGTGGAGCCGGCGGTACTTCTGGGCGTCGGCGTGGGGCTCGTCGCGGGTGTTGACGATGGGCCGCTTCAGCGTGGTCTCGAGACCGACCTCCTCCTCGAAGAAGTCGGCTCGCTGCGACAGCTGGTAGGGCACGTCGACGCTGGTGAGCCCCGGCGCCTCGACGCCGACCTTGCCGGCACCGGCGAACACCTGCCGGGTCACGAAGAACGGCGTGACCTGGCGGACGATGCGCCCGAACGGCGTGTCCCGGGCGAGGAGGTAGTTCTCGTGGCAGCCGTAGCTGTTGCCCTTGCCGTCGGAGTTGTTCTTGTGGACGATGATCTCCTCGCCGGGCCCGAGCAGGCTGCCGGCCGCCGCCATGGAGCGGCGGAGGATCTCCTCGGCGGCCCGGTCCCAGACGACGACCTCCCGGGCATCGGCGCACTCGGGCGTCGAGCACTCGGGGTGGGCGTGGTCGACGTAGTAGCGGGCCCCGTTGGTGAGCACCGCGTTCACCAGGTGGGTCTCGACCTCGGGCGGTCGGGCATCGGCCGGCGTGGAGCCACGGGCGTCGTTGTGGGGCATCTCGTCCTCGAAGTCCCAGCCGACGCGCGGCGCGGTGCGGGCCGACTGCCCGGTGCGGATCAGCTCCTGCACGTAGGCGTTGATGAGGACCGAAGACGCCGTGATGGGGTTCGACTCCGCGGTGCCGCCGCGGGTGATGATCCCGAACTCGGTCTCGATGCCGACGATCTTGGGGACGGCCACGGTCGCCCTAGAGGTACTGCCCGGTGGCGACCCGCTCGATGGACCGGCCGCCCTGCAGGTCCTCGGTCTCCGGGTCCTTCTGGATGAGCGTGCGCACGTAGACGATGCGCTCGCCCTTCTTGCCCGAGATCTTGGCCCAGTCGTCCGGGTTGGTGGTGTTGGGCAGGTCCTCGTGCTCCTTGAACTCCTGCTTGATGGAGGCGAGGAGGTCGTCGGTGCGGATGCCGCGCTCGCCGCCGGCGAGCAGGCGCTTGATGGCCAGCTTCTTGGCCCGGCGGACGATGTTCTCGATCATGGCGCCGGAGCTGAAGTCCTTGAAGAACATCACCTCCTTGTCGCCGTTCTGGTACGTGACCTCGAGGAACCGGTTGCGGTCGTCGGTGGAGTACATCTCCTCCACCGTGGACTCGACCATGGCCGCGATGGCCTTGTTGACGTCGCCGCCCCCGAGGGACTCGATCTCGTCGGCGTCGATGGGCAGCGAGTCGGTGAGGTAGCGGGAGAAGATCTGGGCCGCCGACACCTCGTTGGGGCGGTCGATCTTGATCTTCACGTCGAGGCGCCCCGGGCGCAGGATCGCCGGGTCGATGAGGTCCTCGCGGTTGGAGGCGCCGATGACGATGACGTTCTTCAGCGACTCGACGCCGTCGATCTCGGCGAGCAGCTGCGGGACGATGGTGGACTCCATGTCCGAGCTGATGCCCGACCCGCGGGTGCGGAACATCGAGTCCATCTCGTCGAAGAAGACGATGACCGGCCACCCCTCCTCGCTCTTCTCGCGCGCCCGCTGGAACACGAGGCGGATCTGGCGCTCGGTCTCGCCCACGTACTTGTTGAGCAGCTCCGGGCCCTTGATGTTGAGGAAGAAGCTGCGGGCCTCGTTGCCGGTGGACTCGGCCACCTTCTTGGCCAGGCTGTTGGCGACCGCCTTGGCGATGAGGGTCTTGCCGCAGCCGGGAGGGCCGTAGAGCAAGATCCCCTTCGGGGCGGGCAGCTCGAACTCGGCGAAGAGCTCCTGGTGCAGGAACGGCAGCTCGACCGCGTCGGCGATCTGCTCGATCTGGTCGTCGAGGCCGCCGATGTCGTCGTAGCCGACGTCGGGGACCTCCTCGAGCACCAGCTCCTCCACCTCCGGGCGGGGCAGCTTCTCGAGCAGAAGGCCCGAGCGGGGGTCGAGCAGCATGGTGTCGCCGGAGCGGAGCCGCTCGCCGATGAGCTCCTCGACCAGCTCGACGACGCGCTCCTCGTCGGCCCGACCGACCACGAGCGCACGGCGCCGGTCCTCGAGGACCTCCTTCAGGGTGACCACCTCGCCCTGGCCCTCGGGGCCGCGGGACAAGATGATGCTGAAGCTCTCGTTGAGCACGACCTCGGCGCCCTGGGGCAGCGCGTCGACGTCGTCGGCGAGCTCGGGGTGGACGGCCACCCGCATCTTGCGACCGCCGGCGTGGACGTCGGCCGTGCCGTCGTCGTTCATGCGCAGGAACGTGCCGTAGGCCGAGGGCGGCTGGGTGAGCTTGTCGACCTCCTCGCGCAGGGCGGCGATGTGCTCGCGCGCCTCGCGGAGGGTGTAGCTCAGCTTCTCGTTCTGCGAGACCGCCTGGGACAGCTGCCCCTTGGTCTCCAGCAGACGCTCCTCGAGGGTGCGCACGCGCTTCGGGGCGTCCTGCAGCCGCTGGCGAAGCGCCCCCACCTCGGCCTCGAGGGCCTCGAGCTGCTCGCGCAGGACGGTGGCCTCGCCCTCGCTGTCGCTTGTCGTCATGGCCGGACTCCCGTGGTCGGGGCTGGTTCGCGGACCATACACCGGTGTCCTTCGGTTGCCTCGCGCGCCGAGTTGCGAATTGTTTCCGCGGGAGTTGCCGGGACAATTCGTCGCTTCGGTAGGGTGCAGAGCACCGGTGATCACCCTGATCGCCGATCCATCGAAGCCACCCGTAGGAAGGGCGACACCGACATGAAGGTCTGGATCGATCAGGATCTCTGCACGGGCGACGGTCTGTGCGAGGAGATCGCCCCCGATGTCTTCGCGCTCCTCGACGACGGCCTGGCCTACGTCAAGGACGGCGACAAGATCCTCAGCGAGCCCGGCGGCGCCGAAGCCGTCGCCCCGGTGCCGGCCGGCCAGGAGGAGGCGGTCATCGAGTCCGCCGAGGAGTGCCCCGGGGAGTGCATCTTCATCGAGGTGTGACGGTCCCCTCCGGCGACCACGACGACGTCGATCTCCGGCACCGCCTGCTGGAGGCGACGGCGCTCCTGCGGGAGATCGCTCGCTCCAAGGACCTCCTGTCCGGCCTCTCACCCGAGGAGCGCACCGACCTCCTGAACGCAGCCGGAGACGTGTTCTGCGCCGACCCGGAGGAGCGCCGGCTTCGGGTGAAGGCGCAGCGCAAGCGCCGGCGGGCCGAGAAGCTGGCCCGGGACGAGGAGGTGCTCGCGTCCACGGGCATCCGCACCCTGCGCGACAAGCCCGTGTTCACGACCCCGAACGCCTTCCCGCCGGAGGACTTCGAGCAGCACGACGTGTCCGACCCGGGGTTCCGGGAGACCACCGATCCGCAGCACTGCTACATCTGCAAGGCCAAGTACCGCCAGGTGCACCGCTTCTACGACCAGCTGTGCCCGTCCTGCGCCGACTTCAACCTGGCCAAGCGGACGGAGCCCGCCGACCTCACCGGCACGGTCGCCCTGCTGACCGGTGGCCGGGTGAAGATCGGCTACCAGGCCGGCATCCGCCTGCTGCGCTCCGGCGCCGAGCTGATCGTCGCCACCCGGTTCCCCCGGGACGCCGCGGCCCGCTACGCCGCCGAGGACGACTTCGGCGAATGGGGTCACCGGCTCGAGGTGTTCGGGCTCGACCTGCGCCACACGCCCAGCGTCGAGGCGTTCTGCCACCACCTGCTCGCCACCCGCGACCGCCTGGACTTCATCGTCAACAACGCGTGCCAGACGGTGCGGCGACCGCCGGAGTTCTACCGCCACATGATGGAGGCCGAGTCGGCGGCGCTGGAGACACTGCCGGCGGAGGTGCTGGCCCTGGTGGGCAGCTACGAGGCCCTCCGCACCACCGGGCCGACGGCCATCGGCGCCGGTGGCGCCTCCCTGGCGACGGCCGTGGCTCCGGAGGCCCCGGGCCTCACCCACGCCGCCGAGCTGTCGCAGACCCGGCTGCTGCCCGAGGACGGGGCCGGACAGACCGAGCTGTTCCCCGCCGGCCTCCTCGACCAGGACCTCCAGCAGGTCGACCTCCGTGGCCGCAACTCCTGGCGGCTCCTCCTCCACGAGGTGTCCTCGGTCGAGCTGCTCGAGACCCAGCTGGTCAACGCGGTGGCGCCCTTCGTCCTCAACGCCAGGCTGAAGCCGTTGATGGAGCGGACGCCGGGACGCCGGAAGCACATCGTGAACGTGTCGGCGGTGGAGGGGCAGTTCTACCGACGCTTCAAGACCACGCGCCACCCCCACACCAACATGGCCAAGGCGGCGCTGAACATGATGACCCGCACGTCGGCCACCGACTACCACGCCTCGGGGATCCACATGAACGCCGTCGACACCGGTTGGGTGAGCGACGAGGACCCGCGGGCCATCACGGAGCAGAAGCGGGCCGAGCACCGGTTCCACCCGCCGCTCGACATCGTGGACGGCGCCGCCCGCATCGTCGACCCGATCATCTCCGGCTACAACACCGGCGAGCACGTGTGGGGCCAGTTCCTGAAGGACTTCCGACCGACCGACTGGTGAGCCCAGGCAAGGCGGGGCCCGCTCAGCCGGTGGTCACCGTCGCGGCGATGGCCCGGCACTCCCCCGGCTCGCGGTCGAGCACGCCCACGGCGGCGCCGGCCAGGTCGAGGCG
>CAZCJT010000047.1:0-11117 GCA_964498565.1 uncultured Acidimicrobiaceae bacterium | reverse complement strand
CCGGCACCTCGCAGCAGCCGCGAGCTCGGCGCTCCAGGGCGCGGCGCAGGCGGCGGGGGATCTCGCGGGTGGTGCGGCCAGCGCCGGGAGGGGTGCCGTCCCGCTCGAACCAGGTCTCGACCTTGGCGTCGCAGCACAGGTAGCGGCGTTCGGCGTCGGTGAGGGCGGGGCCGAGGTGCAGCTCCGCGACCTTGGACTCGACGTCGACGTGGAGGACGACGGTGGTGCGGTGACCGTGGGGGCGGGCGGTGGCGTCGGCGTCCCAACCGTGCTCGAGGAGGCGGACGAAGGCATCGGCCAGCGTGGGGAACGGTGGCACGGCGACGTCGTCGCCTCCTCGACCGGTCCGGTTTGCGTGGGCGGCCTTCCATTCATTGACGAGGGCGTCGCGGTGGGACTGCAGGGCGGCCTCGGCGGTGGTGCCGTCGATCTTGGACAGGCGCACGCTGGCGTTCCAGCAGTCGTCGTCGTCCCACCACGTGTGCACCTGCCGCTCGGGCGGCTCAGGTCGAGCCGGCGCATCGGGCGGCTTCGGTGCGGAGCGCAGCGCCTTGCGGATCTGGGTGACCGTCATGGCCGGGACGAGGTCAGCGTAGTGCTGGTCGGCGTGGGGATCCGACGGGGCGTTGCGGGCGATGGGCGCGACCTGGTCGACCGACAGCCGCCCCTCGCGCAGCAGGCCGGTCACCAGGGGCAGGTCGTCGAGCCGGGCGGCGATCGCAGTCAGGTCCTGCGCCCGCCCGCGCGAGCAGCCCAGCTGCCAGGTGGCGAAGTGCTCCAGCGACCGCAGTCCGGTCCCGCCCAGCAGGCCCTCCCGGTCGACCTCGGCCAGCAGCTCGGCGATGCGCCCGTCGATGACGTTGCGCTGTCCGCACAGCTCGGCCAGCTCGGCCTCGATCTCGTCGAAGCGCCGCTCCGCCACCGTCGGCGCCGCCCGCACGACCGGCTCCACCGGCGGCTCGAGGACGGTCACATCACCCATGACCCAACCGTACGCAGGGGGTACGACAAGAACCCTCCGCCGCCCGACGACTTCAGAGCCGGTTGCAGACGGAACGCTGCCGGGGCGCTGTCGTACCGATGCCGATCCGAGCGGGCCGAGGAACCTCCGCTGGACCCCCTCCCGGGAAGACTTCGACCATGATCGCGGTGTGCCGGAACGGGACCTGCCTGGGATCGACGTCGTCGCATGGAGCGGGACCGATGACGACCCGGCGGGCTCCGCTTGGCGAGTGGAGTCGTGGCGGGCGCACCCGGCTGCGGCCGTGGCGGCTGTCGTCGTGCTCCTTGCTGGCGGGGTGGCGGCAGTCGCCGTTCGGCGCGGAGGGAACGAGTACAGCGGGCCCGACGCGCTCAGAGAGTGGGCATCTGACCAGCACGGTGATCTCGACCCCCCGGCCGGGGTCGTGCTTCCCGATGTCACCTGTGACGGGGATCCGTACGACCTGCTTGCCGTACGGACCTGTCTGCGTCGAGCGCAGCGCACCGGCACACCCGCCATCGGTCACATGCGTGCAGACATGGGCTACCCGGACGCCTTTGATCACTGGACCACCGTTGATGCCGATGGACAGGCGACGATGATCGAGCGGCAGCTGACCGTGACTCACCGGCCCGATGTCCAAGGCACCGGGAAGATCCGACCGTGGGAGCTCGAGACGACCACGGTCTCGTGGCGCACATGGGAGTGCGACAGGGTGCGGATCTTCGACGAGGTCGACCAGTACCCGGGCGTGGAGTGCGAGGTCCCTCCCGACGAGCCGACCCCACAGCCCGCGTCCCATGACGTTCAGGTCCGGAAGCTGTCAGAGGCGGAGCGACAGGACCTCGTCCGCGCCTTCGCCTGCGCGCATCCGGCGGAGCTCAGCGAATACGGCTGCTGATGGACCGAGGTCGGGGGCGCAGTGCGCTGCTCCGCACTGCATCAGCCAACCTGGCCCCGTGAGATGCCGGTGGCGGCGAAGCAGAGGGCCACCAGGAGCAGCCGGTCAGCCCGGGCGCCGCGGCGCCGCACCCGCCCGTGGACGAGCACGCCACGACCTCGGCGATGACGGCTCGGGCGCTCTCCGAGCCCGGCCGCCGACGGCTGATGGACCGGTTACGGTGCGCCGCCATGCGTGCTGTCGTGCTGAACGGGCCGGGCGACGTCTCGGTCGAGGACGTCGACGACCCGGTCCTGACCGGACCCGACGGGGTGATCCTCCGCGTCGAGCAGACCGCCATCTGCGGGTCTGACCTGCACCCGTACCACGGTGACGGCAGCCGGCCCGGCATGCGGCTGGGTCACGAGTTCATCGGGACCGTGATGGAGACAGGGGCCGACGTCCGAACGGTGCGGACCGGTGACCGGGTACTGACCTCGGGCGTGATCGGGTGCGGGCGCTGCCGACAGTGCCTGACCGGTTGGCCGATGCGGTGCGAGGCGCACGGCTCGCTGGTCTTCGGCACCGCGATGGGCGACCTCCACGGCGGTCAGTCAGAGGCGGTCGCCGTCCCCGCCGCCGACGCCTTCGTCACCCCCATCCCGGAGTCGGTCAGCGACGAGCAGGCCGTCCTGCTGACCGACATCCTGCCCACCGGGTTCATCGGGGCCCGCCGGGCCGACATCGCCCCCGGGTCCACCGTCGTGGTCATCGGCCTCGGCCCGGTCGGCATCTGCGCCCTGCGGGCCGCCCAGCTGTACTCGCCAGCCCGCATCATCGCCGTCGACCCGGTCGCCCACCGGCGCGACCACGCCGAGCGCATCGGCGCCGACGCCATCGACCCGAGCGACGGGGGAGCGCTGGCCCACATCATGGAGGTCACCGGCGGGCACGGCGCCGACGCGGTGATCGAGGCCGTCGGTCGGGACGAGACGATCAACGACGCCATCATGGCCGTGAAGGCCGGCGGCACCGTCTCGGTCGTCGGCGTGTCCTCGAACCTGGCCCACCCGTTCCCCATGGTCATCGCCATGGTGAAGGGCATCACGTTCCGCATCTGCGTCGCCGACATCCCCTCGACCTGGGACAATCTCATCCCGCTGGTGGCGAACGGCAAGCTGGCGCCCGCGGACGTGTTCACCCACCGCATGGGGCTCTCCGAGGCCGCCGAGGCGTACCGCATGTTCGACGCCAAGGACGACGGCGTGGTGAAGGTCCTCCTCGACCCCACCGCCTGAGGTCCCCGCCGGCAGCGGGTCGGGCCCCGCCGGCGCACGCCAATAGGCTGGACCACTCCCATGCGCGACTTCTCCGACGACCTGACCGAGCTCCGGCGCCGCCTCGACGAGGCCGAGACCTACCTGCGGATCGACGAGCTGCGGGCCCGCCTGCCCCAGCTCGAGACCGAGGCCGGACGGCCCGACCTGTGGGACGACCAGGAGCGGGCCAAGGAGGTCAACGCCGAGCTGGCGGCCGCCACGGACGACCTCGGGGCCTTCGACGCCCTGGCCGGCCGCATCGAGGACGCCGAGACGCTGGCCGAGATGGCACGGGAGGAGGGCGACGAGAGCCTCGAACCGGAGATCGCCGAGTCCATCGCCGCGATGGCGGCCGACTTCGACCGGATCGAGCTGCGGTCGCTGTTCTCGGGCGAGCACGACGAGCGCGACGCCATCTGCGAGCTGCACTCCGGCGAGGGCGGGGCCGACGCCTCCGACTGGGCCGAGATGCTGCTGCGGATGTACCAGCGCTGGGCCGCCAACCACGGCTTCGACGTCGAGATGGAGGCCGTCACCGAGGGCACCGAGGCCGGGATCTCCTCGGCCACCTTCATCGTGAAGGGGCGCTGGGCCTACGGCTGGCTGCGGTCCGAGCACGGAGTCCACCGCCTCGTGCGGATCAGCCCGTTCAACTCCCAGGGCAAGCGCCAGACCGCGTTCGCCGCCCTCGAGGTCGTGCCGCTGCTCGACGAGGCCGAGACCGACATCGAGATCGACGACAAGGAGCTGCGCGTCGACGTCTACCGCTCGTCGGGCGCCGGCGGCCAGCACGTCAACAAGACCGACTCGGCGGTGCGGCTGACGCACCTGCCCACCGGCCTGGTCGTCGCCTGCCAGAACGAGCGCAGCCAGCACCAGAACAAGGACCGGGCCATGACGATGCTCAAGGCCAAGCTGGCCGAGCTCGAGCGCCAGAAGCGGGCCGACGAGCTGCTGTCGATCAAAGGCGAGCAGCGCAGCGTGGGCTTCGGGTCCCAGATCCGCTCCTACGTGCTCCAGCCGTACCAGATGGTCAAGGACCTGCGCTCCGACTTCGAGGTCGGCCAGGTCGACACGGTCCTCGACGGCGACCTCGACCGCTTCATGGAGGCGTTCCTGCGCTGGGAGCGCACCGAGGGCCTCCACGGCTGACGGTCGTCAGCGTCGGGCCGGGGTGCATGGGAACGACCCGCCTGACCTGATCGTTCCGGGCCGCTCCACACGCATGGGAGGCGCGTACCGCGGCCCGGTTCGTCCGGCTTCGTCGGTGGGAGGAGGCCCCGTGTAGCCTCCGTAACCTGTTCGCAACGTGGCCGGCGGTGCCGGTCGCCGCCGCCAGCGTCCCCGATCCGCTCGCGGGTCGTTGGTACCGTGCGAACGCCCTCCGTCCCCCGCATCCCGCTGGACCTCTGCCGCTCCATGATCAAGCTCGAGAACGTCACCAAGACGTACAAAGGCGACGTCCCCGCCCTGCGCAACGCGGACGTGGAGATCGCCAAGGGCGAGTTCGTCTTCCTCGTCGGCGCGTCGGGCTCGGGCAAGTCCACGTTCCTGCGCCTGGTCAACCGCGAGGAGCGTCCCGAGCAGGGCCGAATCTTCGTGGCGGGCAAGGACATCCTCGAGCTGTCGTCGTGGAAGGTGCCGTACCTGCGCCGCAACATCGGCTCGGTGTTCCAGGACTTCAAGCTGCTCACGGGCAAGACCGTCTACGAGAACGTGGCCTTCGCCCTCGAGGTCATCGGGCGCCCGAAGCACGTGGTGAAGACCCAGGTCCCGGCCATCCTCGAGCTGGTCGGCCTCGGCGGGAAGATGGACAGCTTCCCCCACGAGCTCTCCGGCGGCGAGCAGCAGCGGGTCTCGGTGGCCCGGGCCTTCGTCAACCGGCCGCTGATCCTGCTGGCCGACGAGCCCACCGGCAACCTGGACCCGGCCACGTCGGTGGGCATCATGCGCCTGCTCGACCGGATCAACCGCACCGGCACCACGGTGCTGATGGCCACCCACGACCGCTCGATCGTCGACACGATGCGCCGCCGGGTCATCGAGCTCGACCGCGGCGCCATCGTCCGCGACCAGCACCGCGGCGTCTACGAGTGATCGGCCGCTGATGGCGCTCAAGCTCGACTACATGGTCCGCGAGACCGGGACGAACCTGTTCCGGAACCTCTCGCTCACCGTCGCCTCCATCCTCACCGTCGCCGTGTCGCTGTCCCTCGTGGGCGGCTCGGTGCTCCTGCGCTACTCGGTCGACAACGCCACCCAGCAGTGGCAGGGCGGCATCGAGTTCATCGTCTTCATGCAGCCCGACGCCAGCGAGGCCCAGACCGACGCCGTCGAGCGCCAGCTCGAGGACTCCACCCAGATCGAGCGCTACGAGTACTTCGATCAGGACCGGACCTTCGAGGAGTTCAAGGACCTGTTCCAGAACACCCCCCAGATCGTGGAGTCGGTGACCCCCGACATCCTCCCGCCGAGCTTCCGCGTGGTGCCGGTCGACAAGTCGGCCGAGACCATCGAGAGCCTGCGGTCGGTGTTCGTCACCCAGCCGGGCGTGCGGGAGGTCGTGGCCGCCTTCGACTCGATCCGCACCATCCGCAACCTGTCGAACCTCATCGGCGTGGGGCTCATGGTGGTGGCCGGCTTCCTGCTCCTCGCGGCCACCCTCCTGATCCTGAACTCGATCCGCATGGCCATGTTCGCTCGCCGGCGCGAGATCGAGGTGATGAAGCTCGTGGGCGCCTCGAACTGGTTCATCCGAATACCTTTCATGCTCGAAGGCGTGTTCCAGGGCCTCATCGGCTCGGGGTTCGCCATCGGGGTGGTCTTCGGCGTGCAGCGGGTCTTCGACAACATCGCCGCCAACCAGGACTTCTCGTTGTTCTCCGGCCTGGTGGTCGACAACCAGCAGGTGGTGACCACGAGCGTGTTCGTGATGATCACCGGCGTGCTGATCGGTGCCCTGGGCTCCGCCTTCGCGGTGAGCCGCTTCCTCGACGTGTAGCCGGTTTGGCGGGGCGAACTGATGACCCTGCCCCCGCCCACGCGCTACGAGCCGCCGCCGCCGGCGGCCCACTACGAAGCGCCGGCCGGCCGCATCCACCCCGACAGCTCCCTCGGCTGGATCCGCCGCATGCTGCCCGTGGTCCGCGTCCACCGGCGCTCGTTCACCGTGGCCATGGCCATGGCCGCCGTCGCCCTTGGCAGCAACGTCGCCATCCCGGCCATCGTCGGCGCCGGCATCGACGAGATCCGCGGCGACGGCGGGTCGGTGGCCGGCTGGGTGATCGCCCTGCTGGTGCTGGCCGTCGCCCGATCCCTCTTCACCTTCGGGTACCGCACCCGGCTCTACAAGTTCGCGTATGCCATCGAGTACGACCTGCGGTCCCTGATGTTCCGGCACTTCGCCGCCATGTCGCACGGCTTCTACGACAAGGTCCAGACCGGTCAGCTGGTGAGCCGGGCCAACAGCGACATCCGAGCCGTCCAGATGCTGCTGGCGTTCGCCCCGTTCATGCTCATGATGATGATGACGTTCGTCCTGGCGTTCGCCTTCATGCTCACCAAGCACGTGCTGCTGACGCTGGTCGCCATCTCGACCCTCCCCCTCGTCTACGTCTACGGGGTGAAGCTGCGGAACCTGATGTTCCCGCTGTCGTGGGTGGTGCAGGGCCGCCTGGCCGAGGTCGCCACCACCGTGGAGGAGAACGTCACGGGCGTGCGCGTGGTGAAGGCCTTCGCCGGCGAGCGCAGCCAGATCGACCAGCTGGCCCACCAGTCCCGGCGGCTGCGCTGGGCGGCGGTGAAGGTCAACGACGCCCGGGCCCGGTACGCCCCGCTCATGGAGAACCTGCCCCGGCTCGGCATGGCGTTCACCCTGCTCTACGGCGGTTACCTCGCCATCGAGGGTGAGGTCACGGTGGGCACGATCATCACCTTCTCGTCCTATGTGCTGCTCCTCCAGGCACCGTTCCGGATGCTCGGCTTCTTCATGATCATGAGCCAGCGGGCGGCCGCCTCTGCCGGGCGGATCTTCGAGATCCTGGACACCCCGGCCGAGATCACCGACCGCCCCGGCGCCCGAGACCTCGTCGACCCCCGCGGCGACGTCCGCTTCGACGGCGTCGGCTTCGCCTACGGCGACGGCGCCCCGGTGCTCGACGGCTTCGACCTCCACGTGCGACCGGGCGAGACCGTGGCCATTGTGGGTGCCACCGGGTCGGGCAAGAGCACCATCGCCCGGCTGCTGCTGCGCTTCTACGAGGTCGACGCCGGTGCCGTTCGCATCGACGGCCACGACGTCCAGGACGTGACCATGGCGTCGCTGCGTCACCACGTGGGCATGGTGAGCGACGAGCCGTTCCTGTTCTCGTCGTCGATCCGGGACAACATCGCCTACGCCCGACCCGACGCCAGCGACGCCGAGATCGAGGCGGCCGCACGGGCCGCCAACGCCCACGGGTTCATCCTCGAGCTCTCCGAGGGCTACGACACCGTGATCGGCGAGCGCGGCTACACGCTCTCGGGCGGACAGCGCCAGCGCATCTCGATCGCTCGCACCCTGCTGGCCGACCCGGCGGTGCTGATCTTGGACGATGCCACCAGCGCGGTGGACGTCCGCGTCGAGGCCGAGATCCACGAGGCGCTCGAACGGCTGTCGGCCGACCGCACCACGCTGATCATCGCCCACCGCCTGTCCACCATCGCGCTGGCCGACCGGGTGGCGCTCATCGGCGGTGGCCGGGTGCTGGCCCTCGACACCCACCAGCGCCTGCTCGCCCACGAGCCGCGCTACCGCGAGGTCCTCGCCAGCGTCGGACCCGTCGAGCAGGAGGCCTCCTGATGGGCGGGTTCGGACCATCCCCCGGGTCGCCCTTCGGCGGGCCCGGCGCCCGGGGTCTGCCCTTCGCCGGCGTGCCCCAGGAGATGCAGGCCCGGGTCGAGGCCCTGCTCGAGATCGAGCCGCAGCACGACGTCGCCCCCGTGGAGTTCTCGCAGTCCGACTGGGACCGTCGCCCCTTCACCCTGCGCCGCTTCGTGGCCGACAAGCGCGGCGCCGTGGCGCTGGTCTTCGTGCTGGTGGTGGTCGAGACGTTCCTGGTCACGATCGGCCCGTTCCTCACCGGCGAGGCCATCGACCGCGGCATCGTCCCCGGCGACCGGGACGCGCTGCTGGCCATCGGTGGCCTGTACGTGGGCAGCGTGCTCCTCGGCACGGTGGTCTCCGCCGCCCGGGTCTCGTGGAGCGGCCGGGTGGGGGAGGCGCTGATGGAGTCGCTGCGGGTGCGGATCTTCTCGCACTTCCAGCGGCTGTCGCTCGGCTTCTTCACCAGGGAGAAGGGCGGCGTGCTCATGACGCGCATGACCAGCGACATCGACTCCCTCACCGCCCTGTTCCAGGAGGGCCTGGTGAACATGTTCGTCCAGTTCCTCACCCTGGCCATCGTCACCGTGGTGCTGTTCGCCGTGAGCCCCACGCTGGCGGCCATCTTGTTCCTGGGCGTCGTGCCGGTGATGCTCGCCATGACGCTGTGGTTCCGCAAGGCCTCCGACGTGGCGTTCCTCGACGTGCGCGACCGCATCGCCGACGTCATGTCCGACCTGCAGGAGAACCTCGGCGGCATCCGCATCGTCACGGCGACGAACCGGGCCAAGCGCAACGTCGTGGCCCACGACAACATCCTGGGCTCCTACCGCGACGCCAACGACCGCACCGCGGTCATCGGTGCCGTCTACGGCCCGGCCAGCGAGCTGCTCGGCTACCTGGCCCAGGCGCTGCTGCTCGGCATGGGCGGCTGGCTGGTCACCCAGGACCGCCTGTCCGTGGGGGAGCTGGCTGCCTTCTTCCTGTACCTGACCATGTTCTTCGCGCCGATCCAGCAGCTGGTGCAGCTGTACAACACCTACCAGCAGGGCCGGGCGGCGGTCCGCAAGCTGAGCGAGCTGTTCGCCACCGAGCCCGAGGTGGCCGAGGCAGCCGATGCCCACGACCTGCCCCCCATGCAGGGCGCCATCGACCTCGAGGGCGTCACCTTCGGCTACGACCCGGCGGTGCCCGTGCTCCACGACCTGGACCTGCACATCCGGGCCGGGGAGACCGTGGCCTTCGTCGGCGAGACGGGCGCCGGCAAGTCCACCGTCGCCAAGCTGGTCAACCGCTTCTACGACCCGACCGAGGGCACGGTCCGCATCGACGGGCACGACCTGCGCGAGGTCACCCTGCAGTCGCTGCGCTCCCAGATCGGCGTGGTCCCCCAGGAGCCGTTCCTCTTCGCCGGCTCCATCCGGGACAACCTCACCTTCGCCGCCCCCGACGCCACCGACGAGGAGCTGCGGACCGCGGTGGACGCCACCGGGTTGCGCGACCTCGTGGATCGCCAGGAGTCCGGGCTCGACCAGGTCATCCACGAACGTGGTTCGTCGCTGTCCTCCGGCGAGCGCCAGCTGCTGGCGCTGGCCCGGGCGTTCCTGTCCCAGCCGCGGGTCCTCGTCCTCGACGAGGCCACGTCGAACCTCGACCTGCAGTCCGAGACCCGCATCGAGCGCGCGCTCGACGCCGTGCTGGAGGGCCGGACGGCGATCATCATCGCCCACCGCCTGGCGACGGCCATGCGGGCCGATCGCATCGCCGTCATCCACGACGGCAGGCTGGTCGAGCTGGGCAGCCACGACGAGCTGGTCACCCGCGGGGGCCGTTACGCCGCCCTCTTCGACACCTGGGTGTCCCAGGCCTCGGCCTCGATGGCGGAGTAGTCGACGGAGCGGCCGGACAGGCGGGAGAGGGAGGGTCTGCCCAACCGCCCCGTCGACGTTGTGGTGGTGAAGGCGCCTGCAGTGCGATCGAGAGAGGGAGCACCCCATGCGCCTTCGCCGTTGTCTGCATCATCGTGCCGTCCGGCCGAGGACTTGAGGGCGGATTGTCGGAATGTCCGGCTCGGTCGGCGGAACCAGAAGTCCCGGCAGCACCGAGCCGGCCCGACATCCGCTCGGGGCGTGCCACGATGCTGCGATGGACGATCGAACAGCTCCCCGCGAGGGGGATGGCGACATCAGCTACGCGGTGGACGGGCCGGTCGCGACGATCACCCTGGACCGCCCCGACCGGCTGAACGCCTTCACCGGCCGGATGATGCGCGAGATGATCTCCGCATTCGACGAGATCGACGCCGACGACCGCGTCCGGGCCGTCGTCGTCACCGGTGCCGGCCGGGGCTTCTGCGCTGGGGCCGATCTCGGCGCCGGCGGTGCGACGTTCGACGCCGACGCCCAGTCCGGCGGCGGGGCGCCGCCCGAGATGGAGCAGCGTGACGCCGGGGGCCTCGTGACGCTGCGGATCTTCCAGTCCGAGAAGCCGGTGATCGCCGCCATCAACGGCCCCGCCGTGGGCATCGGCGTCACCATGACGCTGCCGATGGACATCCGGCTCGCCTCGACGCAGTCCAAGTTCGGCTTCGTGTTCGCCCGCCGGGGCATCGTGCCGGAGGCGGCGTCGTCGTGGTTCCTGCCCCGTCTCGTCGGCATCTCGCAGGCCGCCGAGTGGTGCTACACGGGCCGGGTCTTCGGTGCCGAGGAGGCCCTCGCCGGCGGTCTCGTCCGCTCCCTGCACGAACCCGACCAGCTGCTGCCCGCCGCCCACGAGCTGGCCGCCGAGATCGCCGAGAACACCTCTGCGGTGAGCGTGGCGATGACCCGGGCGATGCTGTGGCGGATGCTCGGCGAGTCCCATCCGATGGCTGCCCACGAGGTCGATTCGCCCGCCATCGCCTACCTCGGCAAGAGCGCTGACGCCCGGGAGGGGGTCACGTCCTTCCTCGAGAAGCGGGCGCCGGCGTTCACCGACACGGTCAGCGGCGACATGCCGCCGTTCTACCCGTGGTGGGAGGAGCGCGGCTTCCGCGACGGCCGCTGACGTGGCCGCACCCTCGGCGCCGCTGGCGCC
>CAZCJT010000046.1:0-11356 GCA_964498565.1 uncultured Acidimicrobiaceae bacterium | reverse complement strand
GGCGGTGGCGATGCGCCGTCCGTCGGCACCACCCGCGCCGACCAGCCGGGGCCAGAGCAGGGCGAGGAAGGCAGCGGGCGCGGCCACGTCGAGGCCGAGGTCGGTGATGAAGTCGTCGTCGACCGAGGCGAGCAGGACGCCGGCGATGGTGGTGAGGTTCCACACCGTGAACACCGCGAGCCCGCCGGCGATGAAGCCGTAGCGACGCCAGCGGTCCTCGTCCTGGACGGTCGCCACCGCCGTCGACTCGTCGATCACGAGCTGGGCCAGCAGGGCTCGGGTCGTCGCCCGGCCGGTGAGCGACGGGGCGAGGAGCACGCCGAACGCGAGGGAGCGGATGTTGAGGAGCAGCCCGGCGCCGATCGCGGCGAGGGCGCCGCCGCCGTCGCCGAGCACGCCGACCGCGGCGAACTGGGCCGAACCGGTGAAGACGACGGCGGAGAACCCGATCGCCTCCACGAGCCCGAGGTCGGCCTCCACGCAGGCCACGCCGAAGACGATGCCGAAGGGCACGAGCGCGAGTGCGATCGACAGCGCCTGGCGATGGATCCGTCGGCGCCGGCTGCGGTCGTCCACGACGCTGCATCGTGCCCGCCGAGTCGGCCGGCGGGCGAACCCCAACTACCGTCGCCGCCATGACCGACCTGCTGCTCGGAAGCCACGTCGCCCCCGACGATCCCCTCGGCGTCGCAGCGGCCGAGGGTGCCGGCTGCGTCCAGATCTTCCTCGGCGACCCGCAGTCCTGGAAGAAGCCCGCGCCTCGCGCCGACGCCGACCAGCTGCGCGCCGCGGAGATCCCCATCTACGTCCACGCCCCGTACCTGATCAACGTGGCCTCGGCGAACAACAAGGTCCGGATCCCGAGCCGCAAGATCCTCCAGCAGACGTGCGACGCCGCCACCGACATCGGTGCCGCCGCGGTCATCGTCCACGGAGGCCACGTCACCGAGGACGACGACGAGGCCGAGGGGTTCGTGCGCTGGCGCAAGGCGCTCGACAGCCTCGAGACCGACATGTCCGTGTACCTGGAGAACACCGCCGGAGGCGACCACGCCATGGCCCGGCACTTCGACACCATCGCCCGCCTGTGGGACCACATCGCTGACACCGGCATCGGGTTCTGCCTCGACACGTGCCACGCCTGGGCGGCGGGCGAGGAGCTCGTCGACGCGGTGGAGCGCATCATCGGCATCACCGGTCGGGTCGACCTCGTCCACTGCAACGACTCCAAGGACGAGAGCGGTTCGGGGCGGGACCGCCACGAGAACCTCACCAAGGGTCAGATCGACCCCGAGGCCATCCTCCACGTCGTGCGCACCGCCGGCGCGCCGGTCATCTGCGAGACGGCCGAGGAGGGCCGCAAGGACGACCTGGCCTGGTTGCGCGACAACCTCTAGGAACTGGCAGTGCTGGCGTTGCGCTCCGAGGCCGAGGGTGCCGGCTCGCCCCGCACGAGCGTGCGGTACAGATCGGCATAGAGGCCGCCGGCCTCGAGCAGCTCGTCGTGGCGGCCCGACTCCACGATGCGACCGGCGTCGACCACCAGGATCTGGTCCGCCGTCGTGATGGTGGACAGGCGGTGGGCGATGACGAGCGACGTCCGTCCGACCAGCGCCTCCGCCAGCGCCGCCTGCACGGCCGCCTCGTTCTCCGAGTCGAGGTGGCTGGTGGCCTCGTCGAGGATGACGATGGCCGGGTCCTTGAGCAGCATGCGCGCGATGGAGAGCCGCTGCTTCTCGCCACCCGACATGCGGTAGCCGCGATCGCCGACGACGGTGTCGTAGCCCTCGGGCATCGCGGTGATCACCTCGTCGATGCGGGCTGCAGCGCACACCCGGCGCAGGTCGTCGAGCGTGGCCTCCGGCTGGGCGTACCGCAGGTTGCCGGCGATGGTGTCGTGGAACAGGTGCGGGTCCTGGCTCACCACGCCGATGGCCCGGCGCAGCGTGTCCTGGGTGAGGTCGCGCACGTCCCGCCCGTCGATGCGCACCGCCCCGGAGTCCACGTCGTAGAGCCGCGGCAGGAGGGACGTGAGCGTGGTCTTGCCGGCCCCGGAGGGTCCGACGATGGCGACCAGCTGGCCGGGTTCGATGTGCGCGTCGACGCCTCGGAGCACCGGTCCGGACGAGCGGTCGTGGTCGACGACGGCGCCGGCCAGCGACGGAAGCGAGACGTCGTCGGCGGTGGGGTACGTGAACCAGACGTCGTCGAGGTCGACCTCGCCGCGGACGTCGACCAGGTCGACGGCACCGGGCCGGTCCTGGATGGCGTTGCGGATGTCGAGCACCTCGAAGACGCGCTCGAAGGAGACGAACGCGGTCATCACGTCGATGCGGGCGTTCGTGAGCGCGGTGAGGGGCTGGTAGATGCGCTGCACCAGCACCCCGAGGGCCACCAGCGTGCCGAGCTCGATGCCGCCGTCGATGACCATCAGGCCGCCCCACCAGTAGACGAAGGCGATGCCGAGGGCGCCGACGAGCGACACCGCCGAGAAGAAGATGCGGCTGAGCACGGCGCTGCGCACGCCCGTGTCACGGACGCCGGCGGCGTCGTCGCTGAACCGGGCCGCCTCGTCGCCGTGGCGGCCGAACAGCTTGACGAGCATGGCCCCGGCCACACCGAAGCGCTCGGTCATGGTCGAGTTCATCCGGGCGTTGCGGTCCATCTGCTCCCGGCTGATGGCCTGGAGCTTGGTGCCCACCCGGCGGGCCGGGATCAGGAACGCGGGGAGCAGGGCGATGGCGAAGATCGTCAGCCGCCACTCGAGCGCGGCCATGGCCACGACGGTGGTGACGAGCACCACGACGTTGGACACCACCGAGCCGAGCGTGCCCGTGACCGCCCGCTGGGCCCCGATGACGTCGTTGTTGAGCCGGGAGACGAGCGCACCGGTCTGGGCGCGGGTGAAGAAGGCGACGGGCAGTCGCTGGACGTGGTCGAAGACCCGGACGCGCAGGTCGTAGATGAGCCCCTCACCGATGCGGGCCGACAGCCAGCGCTCGACCAGCGAGAGACCGGCGTCGGCGACGGCGGCGGCGATGGCGAAGCCGGCCAGCATCGCCAGCTGGCCCCGGTCGCTGCGCGGGATGGCCTCGTCGATGATCCACTTCGTGACCAGCGGTGGCACGAGGCCGAGCAGGGCCGCCGTGATGATGGCGGCCAGGAAGCCGATGATCTGGCCGCGGTAGGGGCGGGCGAACTCCATGACCCGGCGCACGATGGAGCGGTCCAGCGACGCACCTTCGACGGCCGATGCATCGCTCGGCATCATCGAGTGGGGGCCCTGTCGCACGGGAGAAGGCTATTGGCGCCGGCGGTGACCTCCTCGTGGCCACCGGTGCCGCATTTCTCTGGCGGAAACCGTGGAATCCATGCCGGATCCGGAATGGCGTGGTGGTGGCCCGTGTTCCTACCTCCGAGGTGAAGAACATGAAGGATTCCATCGGTCAGTACCTGCACGAGATCGGCCAGGTGCCGCTCCTCGACGCCGCCCGGGAGCGAGAGCTCGCCCAGCGCATCGAGGCCGGCCAGGCCGCACAGACACGCCTCGACGCCGGCGAGACCGGCGTCGAGCTGAAGCGAGCCGTCCGGCAGGGCGCTCGCGCCAAGGACGAGTTCATCCGCGCCAACCTCCGGTTGGTGGTGAGCCTGGCGAAGCGATACCCGCTGCCCGCCAGCATGGATCTGCTCGACCTCATCCAGGAGGGGAACCTCGGGCTCGAGCACGCGGTCGACAAGTTCGACTGGCGCAAGGGTTTCAAGTTCTCCACCTACGCCACCTTCTGGATCCGCCAGTCCATCGGGCGGGCGCTGGACCAGAAGGCCAGCCTCATCCGGCTCCCCGGCGACCGGAGCGCGCAGCTCCGTGCCGCCGTCCGTGCCGCCGAGGCCAACAACGAGGAGCTCGACGCCGACCTGGCCGAGCTCCAGCGGCTGACATCGCCGACGAGCCTCGACAAGCCCGTCGGCGACGGCGACGCCGAGTTCGGCGACCTGGTGGCCCACGGCGACGCCGGGCCCGAGGCCGCTGCGGTCCAGCAGCTCCACCAGCAGCTGGTGCTCACGCTGCTCGACGAGCTCGGCCCCCGTGCGCAGGATGCGGTGCGCCTGCGCCTCGGCATCGACGACGGTCGGGAGCGCAGCTTCCGCGAGGTCGGTGACGAGCTGGGCATCACCGCCGAGGCTGCCCGCCGCCTGGTGAAGCGGGCGATGGAGCAGCTCCGTGAAGAGGCGGAGCAGCTCGGCCTCGCGGCCTGAACCGGAGGAATCCCCGGTACCGGCATGGCTCCGCGGCGGGCGCGGTATGTGGACGGCCCCCACAACGACCACAACCGTGCTCGCCCCTGAACCTGGCGACCGACGAGAGGCAGCCATGACCGCCACCGTCCGGCCGCAAGGCCATCGCGTTCCCGTGCAGGACCACCACCGGGGTGTGGAGGTGATCCCACCCCCCACCGAGGTACCGGTGGTGCTCGTGGAGCCGTCGCCCGCCGTCGTCCCGGACGGCCACGACGGCGCGCCGTCCGACGCACTCGTCCACGGGCGGATCGACCGGCGCCCCATCGTGCGCGTGTCGAGGTCCTACGACGTCCTCATCGCCACGCCCGTGGGTCTGTTGCAGCCCGACGGGTTCCGCAAGATCGAACGTCTGCTCGCCAAGCCCGACGACGTGGTGGTCGTCGACCTCGACGAAGCGGTGGTGCGCGACGTCTCCTCCCTCGGCACGCTGCTCCACACGTCCCGGCGCGACCGCGACCCGATCGGGGATTCGCCCAGGCGGGTGTGCCTGGTGAGCCGCTGCGAGCGCTGCCGGCGGACCCTCGCCCGGTCGGGCGTCGCCGACCTGCTGGCGGTGTTCTCCTCCGTGGACGACGCACTGCAAGCACGGGTCCTGCAGCTGGCCGGGTACGGCCGGGGCTGGTCCTGACCCTGGGCACGTCGCCACCTTGTGGCGGCTCAGCGACGTTTGTCGTGCAGCGGGGGGCATCCGAGCCGACGCCGATACGGTCGTCCGTGGATGCAAGCGGAGTCTGTGAGGTGGCCAACTCGGAGCCACCGTGCAGGCGCTGCCCAGACCCCGCAGCGCCTGCTGCATCCCACCGGTCCTCCCCGGAGGGCCGACCCGCGGGTCAGTCCGGCACGTACCCCGTGTCGATGACCCGCCGGCACACCTCGCCGATCTTGGTGCTCTCGCGCCGGGCGGCAGCTCGGATCCGGTTGAACGCCTCGGTGGTGGAGATGCCGATCCGCTCGGCCAGGACGCCCTTGGCCTGCTCGATCACGACCCGGGTGTCGAGGGCGGTCTGCAGCTGGTCGGCCGTGCGCTTCACCTCATCGTGGGCGCTGGCGTTGAGGACGTAGGCGGCGCCGATGTCGGCGAGTGCGAGCCCGGCCTCGATCACGGCGTCGTCCCACTGCCGCGGCTCGACGCTGTAGACGTCCAGGGAGCCCACCCGCACGTCGTCCAGGACCAAGGGGAAGCCGAGGACAGCGCGGAATCCGATGTCCTCGATCTGCGGGACGTAGTCGGGCCAGCGGTCGTGCGCGCCGGCCATGTCGGCGACGGGCACGGGCCGGTTCTCGTGAATCGACGCCAGGCACGGGCCGCTCTGCAGGCCCTCCTGCAACCGCTCCGCCGCGGCGGCTCGCTCGTCGGTGGCGGTGATGAACCGCAGGTCGTCGCCCTCCAGCAGGGCCACGCCGGCCGCGTTCGCACCGAGGACGTCGACGACGCTGTCGGAGAGGTCGTAGAGGACCCGGGTGATGTCGTAGCTGCCGGCCATGGTGCGCGCGAACTGGCGCAGCACACGGGACAGTGCTTGTTGGTCGCTCATGGGGCCTCGCTCTGGCAGTGGTGGTGCTGCTGGGCGAAGTGCCGGGAAGCGCCCTCGGCATCAGCCATGGGGGAGCGACTTGCGAAGAGCCCCGTGGTCTGGGGGACAACGGTCCGACCACCGGGTCGGATCCATCTCGTCACAGCGTCGTGGACGCTATCGCCTGGATCCGGCGCGCACGACGCCGTGGCGCCGGGTCGTGCGTCTCCCTCAGCGGCGGCGCTTCTGGGCGTAGAGGGCGTCGTCGGCGGCAACCATGAGCGTCCGTCGTGAGCTGGACGTGCTCGACGCCACACCGACGCTGAGGGTCGCAGGGTGTCCCAGAGCGACGGCGGCATCGCGGAAGGCCTCGGCGATCCGTGCCGCGGTGAACTCGGCGCCGGCTTCCTCCGTGTGCGGGAGCAGGAGCGCGAACTCGTCGCCACCCAGACGGGCCGGGGTGTCCTCGAGTCGAGCCTCGGCACGCAAGACGTCGGCGAGCGCGACGAGGAGGTCGTTCCCGCTCTCGTGGCCGTAGGAATCGTTGACGCGCTTGAAGGAGTCGACGTCCATCGCGAGGACAGACACGTGGGTGCCGTGGCGACCGGAGCGCGCCAGCTCCTCCTCCAGTCGGCTGGTGAACGCGCGATGGTTCGCGAGCCCGGTGAGGCTGTCGGTGCGGGCGAGCGCCTCGGCCTGATCGGCGCGGAGGCGGTCCTGGTGGTGCTCGATGTGGTTCAGGAGCTGGAAGGCCAGCGATTCGGCGATGAGGCGGAGGTGGCGGAGCTGGTCGTCGCCGACGGGCACGCTGGATCGACTCGCGCCGCAGAGCGTGCCCACGGTCCGCCCTTCATCCAGGATCGGCACCGCCAGGAACGAGCGCATGCCGAGGACGTCGGCGCCGGTGCTGCCCGGATAGGCGGTCGCCACGTCCGAGGTGTGCTCGGAACCGCTGAGGAGCGACCACCGACACATCGAGTCCGCCCAGTCGAGCGTGGTGCCTTCTGCCACCTGCAGCTCGCCGGCGTTCGATGCGAGCGCGACCGTCTGGGTCTGGGCGTCCCAATCGATGCTGGTGATGAAGCTCGTCTCGAGGCCGGTGATGCCCTGGACCAGCCGGAGCAACGGCCTCGAGCTGCGCTCGAAGGCCTCGAACCCGTCCCTGGGCGACTCGGGCGCTCGGCGTCGATCATCCTCCATGGACTCAGTATCCATTGATGGATCCCGAAACCCTCCCCTGCAGCGCAAGCCCGGCGAGCACGCCTCCTCCACCGCCCGCCGTCTCGGCATCCCTGAGCCCTCTACGGGGCCGGGCATGCGCCCGGCCCGGGGGTTAGGGTCGCCAGGTGAGCCCCGGCGCTGCCAACGTCGTCGCGGGCGACGCGTCGGTCCATGTGATCGTGACGCCGATGCGCAGGCCGTGGCGGGCGGTGACAGCTGCAGGGCGGCTCGGTCGCTGGCTCCGTGGTGACGATGCTGTCGAGTTCTTCCTGTGCGGGCGGAGCTCGGCCGGCGAGGGGCTGCGCGACATCAGTCGAACGCTCAGCCTGACCCGGGTGGTCGCGGTGGTGGCGTGGGTGAGCCCCGAAGCCGCCCTCACGGGCCGGCGAGCCCTCGACGAGCGGTGCCGGAGCGCAGGAGCCGACGTGTGGTCTGCGGCGTTGGAACCGCTGCGAACGCACGGCCGGTGGGGGCGGCGACGACCAGCTCCATGCCCGGCCGGGTGGTCGAGACCAGCCGGTGGCGGGTGACCGGATCTTGGAACCCGCCGGGCCCGAACGCAGCGGCGTACTCGTCGTGGTCGACCGGGCCCTCGAGACCGAGCCGGGCGGCACCGTGGCCGCCCCAGACGAGGGGGGTCTCGCCGCGGGTGCCGTAGTAGTCGAGCGCCAGGCCGGCGTGGTCGTCTGCCCGGTCGAGGATCGTGGCTTGGTGGTAGGCGACGGAGTCGGCGCCCATCATCCTCATGAACGCCACGACGACGCTCCACCCGGCTGGCCCAACCGGCAGGTTGCAAACGTGTTCCCTCCGATGGGGTGAGGATCAGGGTCCGAGCAGTGCCTGGCCAGGACTATCGGATGGCCGGACAGTCACGGACACAGGCGGCTTCTCGAAGGGTGATCGCTCGAGGAGCGTCCTGGCGGCGAGGGCGTGGTGCGCCAGCCGGCTCTTCATCGCCGGAGGCGTCTGCCGTGGTTCGCCACTGACCTGCGCCGTGCGCGTCGTGGGCGGTCGAGCAGCCCCGACCGTCGATCCCCGTCCCCGTCAACGACACGCCTGACGGTTCGTCGTGGACCTCAAGTGTCCGATCTCGGGCGCATCGGGGGTCTCTGGATGGTGATGGTCGCTCACCGACCGTCGAGGAACCTCACTGATTGGCGTGAGGTTTCGGCCCTCGAAAAGGCCTAGTAGGGCAACACCGCCCGATCGGAGGAACCCGTGACCACCACCGACCCCGTCCAGCTCCCCCATCTCCTCGACGTCCAAGGACTCGCTGAGCACCTCGGCGTCGATGTCCGCCACATCCGCCGCCTCGTGCACGAACGGCGCGTCCCCTACATCAAGTGGGGACACCTCGTCCGCTTCGACCCGGCCGAGATCAACGAGTGGCTGGAGCGCTGCCGCCACGAGCCTCGCCGGCCGGCATGACGGCCGACCCCCAGGAGCCGCACCTCGGTACGGTCTGTGCATGGCCCGAGACGCGCACCCGACTTCGGTCGAGGAGTTCGTGCAGCGGCTCGCAGGCGCTGCCCCGGTCACGGACGACGATCAGTCGAGGACGCTCTCTGGCGAGGCCCTCGACTCCCGCGAGGCCATCGAAGGGTTCCTCGCCGACGTCGAGCACGCTCGCCGTAAGGAGCGCTAGGAGCCCAGTGCTGGTCCAGCCGTCAGGCGGGTCGTTCGGGGGTCAGCCACTCCGGCGGCCGTGAGTAGCTGCCGAACTCTCCGTCGACAGTCTCGGGGAGCTGGCAGCGCCTCCACGCCCGCCGGGACACGTGGAACGAGCCTGTGGCCACGGACATCAGTGCGTCGGAACGCCGCCCAGGCGGCGGGAGGGCCACAACCTTGGTGTCGTGCCGGGCGGTCACGTGACGGACTGCGGGGATCAAGTCCGAGTCGGCGCAGATGATCCATGCCTCGTCGACTCGGCCCTCGTAAGCGTCGCTGAGGAGCGCAACAGCGAGGTTCACGTCGCTCTCCTTCTCCTGAGACTTCTTCCAGTTGTGCCCGCAGGCCGTGCAGCGGAAAGGTCGGCGCTCCATCCGACCGAGAACGATGTCGACGCCTCCGCGAGCCTCGAGCGCCTTCAGATAGTTCACCTGGCGGCGGAGAGCATCCTCGGGCCCAGGGATGTGAGCTGTGAAGTAGCGCACCGCCTCCAAATGCTGGTCCGGGAGCAGGAACGACTCCATGAGGGCGCGGTAGTCGAGCCACTTGGCGTCCACCCACCCCTTGGCCTTCAGGCCGTAGTACACGTTGAAGCCATCGATGTAGGCGACGACCTTCCGGCCCGATCGACCGTCGGCGTGACCCATCAGAGGGGGCTTGCACTTCGATGGGCGGCCGCTACAGTTCGTTGTACAGCGCCGGTGGGAGACTGCCGGTTAGACGACCCGCCGCCTAACAGCGGCGGGTCGCTCCGTTTTGCGGGCAGGTCTCGCATCGGGGTTCTCCCTCGTGTGGGCTGGCTCGGAGCACGACGGTAACGGTGAGAGCTGTTCGCAAAGGACGATCCGTCGGCGCTCACGATGACCTCGGTGCCCGATCGGCGAGGCGAGCGAGCTCGGCGTCGATCAGCTCGTTGGAGCGGTCCTGCTCCTCCCGCACGACACCGGCGTAGACCCGCATCAGGACGTCCATCGAGTGGCCGAGGCGCCGAGCGACCTCGGCGGCGGGCACGCCGGCCTGGAGCATCATCGTGGCTGCAGCGTGACGGAGGTCGTAGAGGGTGGCGGCGGCGAGGTGCTCATCGTCGGCCCAGACCGCCGCGCGGGCTCGGTGCCAGACCTCGCTGTAGTTGGACGTAGTCATGGGTCGGCCCTGCGCGTTGAGGAAGAGCAGCCCGGCGGGGTCATCCAAGAGCTTCACGTGGCGGCGGAGGTGATCGACCAAAGGTGGTGGCAGGGGCACTTCCCGGGTCGACCCCGTTGCTCGATGCTTCAGTCCCTTGGCCTCCCATCGCTCGCCGCTGTCGGTGTACTGCGCCCCCGGTTCGGTCGTTGCTCCGGAGAGGCGGGCCCGGCCCCAACCGTCCTTGGGGAGCTCGAGGTCGTCGCCTCTGAGCGAGATCGCCTCGGAGGGTCGCATGCCGGCGAGCCCGACGCAGGCGAAGAGGGCCGCGTAGCGCTCAGCACGACCGCCACGCCCGACCACGTGATCGACGATTCGTAGGACGTCGGTGACCGACGGAACGGTGGCGACATCCACGGTGAGGTCCCGAGCCGGTGCCCGCCACTCGATTCGGTCCATCGGATTGCGGTCGATGAGGTCACGACGTACCGCAGCACGGAGGACCGCGCCGAGCGTGTTTTTGCGGCGTCGGGCCACGGCAGCCGAGACCGGTCGACCGTCCTGTCTGGTGGTGATGGCCGTGAGCACCCGCTCGACGTCGCTGGGGCTGATCTGGTCGAGCGGCAGCGACCACCGAGCGAGCCAAGCCGGCGGCTCGCCCCTTGCGTCGGCACCGGGCAGGTAGCCGTCGGACCGGAGCCAGCCGGCCAACCCATCGGGCGGGGTGGGGGCGTGGCTCGGGACCATCAGCGGTGCGATCGACACGAGGGTCTCGACTCCGCTGCGTCGGGTCGTCCCTGCCCACTGGCGCCACTTGAGCTCCAGCCACTGCTGCGACCACCCGAACCAGGTCGGGGACTCGCTCGACCAGCTCGAGGGCTCGCCGGTCGCTGCGTCGAAGGGCACGCCGGCGGCGACGGCGTCGAGCAGCAGGCGCCGGAACCGCTCCGCCTCGGCCCGGGTCTTGAGCGAGCGGGTCCGGTCTCGGCCGTCAATCCGCCACTTGACCCGGTAGCGGCGCTCCGGGGTCGGCGTGCCCTTGGCCGGCACGCCGAGACTGAACACCTGCACCTTCTGGGGAGTGCTCATCGGTACCACTCCGTACCACTGGGTCCGTGTGATGTCGTCCAGTAGTGGTACCACAGTGGTACGGGCATCGATCCGCTCCCCAAAACGAAATCTGCTGGCCAGTGGGCTTCCTTGCGAAAACCCTACCTGACCAGCAGTTTCGTTGGCGGAGGGAGTGGGATTTGAACCCACGGAGACCCGAAGGCCTCAACGGTTTTCGAGACCGTCCCATTCGTCCGCTCTGGCATCCCTCCTGGGGTCTCGGAGGGTAGCGAACCGGCCAGCGGGCTTCCCAAGAGGTCAGCGGCGATCGGCGAAGAACGTCGCCAGCAGCACCCCGCACTCCTCGGCCCGCACGCCGGCGCGCACCTCGAGCTCGTGGGGCAGGCGGGGGTCGGCCCCCAGGTTGTAGAGCGAACCGAGGGCGCCGGCCTTCGGGTCGGGGGCGCCGAACACCACTCGGG
>CAZCJT010000045.1:0-11459 GCA_964498565.1 uncultured Acidimicrobiaceae bacterium | reverse complement strand
GATCCCCCACCGACCCCCCGACCGGAAGCCTCCCACCCGATGACCGTCACACTCCCGTTCCCCAGCCAGCGGCACTCCTACACAGACGACGAGCTCCTCGCCGTCAACGCCGAGCTGGAGCACGCCCCCGCCTCCAAGATCATCGCCTGGGCCGTCGAGGCCTTCGGCCCGCACCTGTGCCTCACCGCGTCGATGAACGACGCCGTGCTGATCGATCTGGCCGTGAAGGTCGATCCGGCCATCGAGGTCGTCTTCATCGACACCGGCTACCACTTCCCCGAGACGCTGGCCACGGTCGAGACCGTGCGCCGCCGGTACGGCCTCAACATGAAGATCATGACGGCGCCCGAGAACACCGAGCTGCTCTGGAAGACCGACCCGGACAACTGCTGCTCGGCGCTCAAGGTCCAACAGCTCGACCGGGCCCTCGCCAGCAAGGCCGCCTGGATGAGCGGCATCCGACGAGCCGAGGCCGACACCCGGGCCACCGCCCACGTCGTGGGCCGCGATCTGCGGGGCCTGGTCAAGGTCAACCCCATCGCCCAGTGGACCGACGCCGACGTCGACGAGTACATCGCTCGCCACGACGTGCCCACCAACCCCCTGCTGTCCCAGGGCTACGGCTCCATCGGCTGCATGCCCTGCACGGAGAAGGTGGCCGACGGCGAGGACTCCCGCGCCGGTCGGTGGCGGGGCAAGTCCAAGACGGAGTGCGGCCTGCACGGCTGAGCGTCGCCTCGCGACCTCGAGCCGCTCGGCTGCGCCCACAACATCAGCCCAGGCACTGGGTATCGGTCCACGATGAACGACCACCGCACCGTCACCAGCGCCGACGGCCTCGAGCTGGCCGTCTGGGAGCGCGGAGACCCAGCCGACCCCACGGTCGTCCTGATCCACGGCTACCCGGACACCCACCGGGTCTGGGACGGGGTCGTCGCCCAGCTCGAGGGCTCGCACCACGTCGTGACCTACGACGTGCGCGGCGCCGGCTCCTCCGGGGTGCCGGCCCAGCGGGTCGGGTACGACCTGGCCCGGTTGAGCGAGGACCTCGTCGCAGTCGTCGACGCCACCTGCCCCGACGGTCCGGTGCACGTCGTCGGCCACGACTGGGGTTCGGTCCAGGCCTGGGAACCCGTGTGCACCGGCGCGCTCGGCGACCGTCTCGCCACCTTCACCTCCATGTCGGGACCGTGCATCGACCACATCGGCGAGTGGTTCCGCGATCGGCGTCGCGGCGACCGCGGCGACCGGGTCGACCTGGTCCGCCAGGGGCTGCGCTCCTGGTACGTCGGGTTCTTCCAGCTGCCGGTGCTGGCCCCGCTCGGCTGGCGCCACGTCGCCGAGCGCCCGTTCCGCCGGTACCTCGAGCGGATCGAGGGCCTCGGTCCCGACGCCCAGCCCGGGCCGTCCCTGCCGCGCGACGGAGCGAACGGCGTGGAGCTCTACCGCCAGAACATCCCCACCCGCATGGCCGACCCTCAGGAGCGCACCACGGACGTGCCCGTCCTGCTCGTCGTCGCCACGGGCGACCGATACATCACGACCGAGCTGCTCGACGGCGTCGGTCGCCACTGCTCGACGCTGCGTCGGGTGGACGTGGATGCCCGCCACTGGCTGCCCGCGGCCAAGCCCGACGTCGTCGCCGACCTCGTCGCCGAGCACCTCGCCGCACATCCGGGCTGACCGGAGCTCCGAGGCGCGTCGGCCGCCTCGGCGCGCCGACTTCTCACAAACTGGCAGTGCTGGCGTAGCGCTCGGGCACGGCCCGCTGCTACATCCGAACTGCCAGTTTCGGTCGGTGGTGCTCGCCGGCCGTCAGTCGCCGTTGACGGACCAGTGCCAGGGCTCGCTCGGCAGGTTGTAGAAGCCGTAGCCGGCGGCGTTGGCGCGGAGCCACTGGAAGGCCGGTGAGGAGCGGGACTGGATGGTGCTACCGCCATAGGTGAAGTCGACGGCGAGGCCGCGCTCGTGGTTCGACTGGCCGGGGCGGGCCGTGGGGGGGCTGCACTGGCTCGGCGACATCTGGTAGACGGCGAAGTTGCTGGTGCCGCAGTTCTGCCGGCGCAGCTCGACCTGGCGGGACGAGTCCCGGTAGCCGTAGCCGCTGAGGCTGATGCCGTCGCTCTCGGCGGCGGAGAGCAGCCCGGCGAGGTTGTCGGCGATGCTCTGGTGGATCCGGATGCCACGGACCGACACGATGCTGCCCGAGCCCGTGATGCTGATCGTGACCGGCCCGGAGCTGCGCGCGGACGAGGCGGAACGCTGGGCGGCCAGCTTCTTGGCCAGGGCGGCCTGCTCGGCGGCGAGCTTGGTGGACAGCTCCCGGTCCTTGTTCTCGAGGAAGCTGGCCTCGGCGAGCTGGCGGTCGAGGCGGGCCTCGACCTCGGCGACGACCTTGGCCTGCTGGTCGCGGGCGACGGTGACCTCGTCGAGCCGGGCGTCGACGGCCTCCTGCTGGCGCTCGGCGGCGACGGCCGCGCTCTCGGCGGCCGCCTCGGCCAGCTCGAGATCCTCGCGGGCCCGGTCCAGCTGGTCGAGGGCGTCGAGCTGCGAGGACGACTTGGCCTCGAGCAGGGCCTGCTTGAGCTCGGCCTCGCCGATGGTCTCGGACTCGAGGGAGTCGACCAGCGTCGCGGACGACGGCGGGCGGATGAAGGTCTCGACGGCGAGCTCCTTGACGGCTTCGTCGAGGGCGGCGATCTCGGCCTGCTTGGCCACGACCAGCTCGGTGGCCCGGACCAGCTCGGCGTCGGCCTCGGCGGAGCGGCGCTCGGCGTCGCGCAACGCCGCGGTCTGGGTGGCCACGTTCGAGTCGAGGGCGTTCAGCGCCGCTTCGACCTGGGCGTTGGTCGCCCGCAACGTGTCGATCTCGGAGGCGACGGCGGCCCGCTTGCGCTGCACCTCGGCACGCTCGCCGGCGGTGTCGGCCCGAGCGACGCCGGGGACGGCCAGCGACAGGGCCAGCGAGGCGGCGAGGAGGCCGACCACCGCGAGCACGAGGCCGGCGGAGCGGCGGAGTCGTTGGACGAGGAGCATGGGGTGGGGTGTCCTGGTGGGGTCAGGGCGGCCGGACCGCGAACAGGTCTGGCAAGTGTTGCGAAAGGGTAACGGAACGCGACTGCACCGTCACACTTCGGCGACACCGTAGCGACATCCTGCCCGCGGGGGCGCGACCCCGGAGGTTTCTGTCGCGGGCCCTGCCCTATTCGAGGATGTCGACGAAGCGCTCGAGCTGGCGCAGGTTGCGCACCTCGAACACGCCGTCGCAGTACCCGGCGTACTCGCCGATGATCGAATCGCCCGTGTCCCAGTAGGACTTGGGCTCCGGGTTCATCCAGTACACGTGGCGGGCCCGGTGCTGCATCTCCTTGACCACCCACGACTGCGAGGCGTGGTAGTTGTTCCGCGCATCGCCGAGGAGCAGGACGGTGGTCTTGGGACCCACGTCCTTGCCGTACTTGCTCCAGAAGACCTCGAAGGCGTGGCCGTAGTCGGAGTGACCGTCCACCCAGACCACGTCGGCCTCGGTGTTGACGCGGTGGACCGCCTCGGTGATGTCCTCGACGCCCTCGAAGAGGTGCGTGACCTCGTCGATGCCGTCGATGAACACGAAGGCCCGGACCTTGGAGAACTGGCCCGAGATGGCGTACACGAGGTGGAGCGTGAAGCGGGCGAAGGACGCCACCGACCCCGAGATGTCGGCCACCACGAAGATCTCGGGCTTGGACGGCCTCGGGTAGCGGAACTTGGGTTCGGCCGGCACCCCGCCGTAGGACAGCGAGTGGCGGATCGTGCTGCGGAAGTCGAGGGGGCCCTTGCGGCCGTGGCGGCGCTTGCGGGCCAGGCGCACGGCGAGCTTGCGCGCAAGGGGCTGCAGCGCCTTGCGCAGCACGACCATCTCCTCGCGGGAGGCGTGCATGAAGTCGATGTCCTCGGGCAGCGGCTTGCGCAACGTGCGGGCCATGGCCTCGACGCCGCGGTCGGCCACGAGGCGCCGGCGGATCTCGGACTCGATCTCCTGCTTGAGCTTCTCGATGCGAGTCTCGTACTCGTCACGCTCGAGCCGCTCCTCGAGCTGGGTCAGCGGCTCGGGGCTCTGCTGGCGAGCCTGCTCCATGAGCTGCTCGAGCAGGTTGTCGAGGTCGAGGTGCCGCAGCGTGCGGTACAGGTAGTAGGTCCCGCCGACCGGGCGCCCGGGCTCCATGCCGGCGAAGCGCTTCACGGACTGCCGGGCGACCGCCCGCATCATGCCGGTGTCGCCCTGCTGGAGGGCCTTCATCAGCATCTGGGCGATCTCCTCGGGCGTCATGGCGTCCATGGCGCCACCCCCGCCCGACTGGTCGCCGTCCTCGCCCTGGTCGCCCTGGAGCTGCTCCATGAGCTCGTCGATCGCCTGGGCCAGGTCGCTGTCGGGGTCCAGCTCGTACTGCGGCCCCCGGTAGCTGAAGTACACCTCGAACACGGTCTCGAAGGCGCGCCAGTGCGAGTTGTTCTTCACCAGCGTGGCGGCGAGCGCGTACTTGAACGCCTCGCGGTCCTCGAGCGGGATGTGCTTGACCGCCTGCATGGCGTCCAGGTTCTCGGTGAGGCTGACGGGCAGACCGGCCTCGCGCAGCTCCTGGATGAACCCCGCCAGCAGCTCGCTGATCGCCTCCCCGGCGCCGAGCTCGACCTCCGGGTCGGTGTCGGTCACGATCCAGCGGCCGCCGGCGCGGTGTCCTTGGCCATCTCGGACTTGGTGTCCTCGAGCTCGCGCAGCGCCTTGACGATGTCCGACTGGTACTTGAGCAGGATGTTGATGGTGCTGCGGGCCGTCTCGGCGTCAATCTGCTGGATGCCGAGCAGCAGCAGGGTGCGGGCCCAGTCGAGGGTCTCGGAGACCGACGGGCTCTTCTTCAGCTCGAGGTTGCGGATCGAGCGGACGATGCGGGCCACCTGGTCGGCGAGCGACTCGGTGATGTCCGGGACCTTGGTGAGGACGATCTCCTTCTCGCGCTCCAGGTCGGGATAGTCGACGTGGAGGTACAGGCAGCGGCGCTTGAGGGCCTCGGAGAGCTCACGCGTGTTGTTGGAGGTGAGGAACACCATCGGGATCTGCTTGGCCTCGATGGTGCCGAGCTCGGGAATCGAGACGGTGTAGTCCGAGAGGATCTCGAGCAGCAGGGCCTCGGTCTCGACCTCGACGCGGTCGACCTCGTCGATCAGCAGCACGACGGGATCGTCGGCGGTGATGGCCTCGAGGAGCGGGCGGGTGAGCAGGAACTCGTCGGAGAAGATGTCGCCCGACAGCTCGTCCCACTCGTCGGTGCCGGCGTCCTCGCCCTTGCCGGCGGCCTGGATGCGCAGGAGCTGCTTCTTGTAGTTCCACTCGTACAGCGCCTTGGACTCGTCGAGTCCCTCGTAGCACTGGAGGCGGATCATCCGGGCGCCCATCATCTCGGCCACGGACTTGGCCAGCTGGGTCTTGCCCGTGCCGGCCGGGCCCTCGACCAGGATCGGCTTGCCCAGGCGGTCGGCGAGGTAGACGATGCCGGCGATGCCCTCGTCGGAGAGGTAGTCGACCTTCTTCAGGCCCTCGCGGACCTCGGGGACGGAATCGAAGCGCGGTTCGGCCATCTCCGGACCCTACCGGCCCTCTTGACCGAGTGGTCAAGGCGAACTCTGCGGCCGCTGGGCGACCTCCGAGTTCGTTGACGGATGCTCGGCATCCGTCTACCCCCGTACTTGGCCCGTCCCCCGCACGACGAACTTCTCCGTGGTGAGCTGGCGCAGGCCCATGGGCCCCCGAGCATGGAGCTTCTGGGTGGAGATCCCGATCTCGGCGCCGAAGCCGAACTCCTCCCCGTCGACGAAGCGGGTCGAGGCGTTGACCACGACGGCGGCGGCGTCGACCTCGGTGGTGAACCGGTCGGCGGCAGCCAGGTCTGCGGTGACGATGGCCTCGGAGTGGCCGGAGCCATGCCGGGCGATGTGCTCGATGGCGTCGTCGATGGAACGCACCACGGCCACGCCGAGCTTGAGGTCGAGGAACTCGGTGTCCCAGTCGTCCTCGGCGGCGACGTCGATCGCCGGCACCAGCGCACGGGCCTTCTCGTCGCCGACCAGCTCGACCCCGTCGAGGGCGGCGGCGGCCCGAGGCAGGAAGTCGGCGGCGACGTCGGCGTGCACGAGCAGCTTTTCGGCGGCGTTGCAGACGCCCGGCCGCTGGGTCTTGGCGTTGACGATGATGTCGAGGGCCATGTCGAGGTCGGCGGCGGCGTCGACGTAGACGTGGCAGTTGCCGTCGCCGTCGATCACGAAGGGGACCGTGGCGTTGTCGAGGATGCTCTGGATCAGGGAGCGCCCCCCGCGCGGGATCAGGCAGTCGACGAGGCCGCGCAGCTGCATGAACTCGACGGCGGCGTCGCGGCTCACGTCGTCGACGAGCACCAGTGCGTCGGCCGGCAGGCCGACCTTCTCGATCCCGTCGCGCAGCGCGGCGGCGATGGCGGTGTTCGACTCGATGGCGGCCGAGGACCCCCGGAGGAAGGCGGCGTTGCCCGACTTGAGGCAGAGCCCGAAGGCGTCGCTCGTCACGTTGGGCCGCGACTCGTAGATGATGGCCACCACTCCGAGCGGCACCCGCACCCGGTTGATCCGCAGCCCGTTGGGGCGGGTCCAACCCTCGGACACCTCGCCCACCGGGTCGGGCAGGGCCGCCACCTGGCGCAGCCCCCCGGCCATCGCCTCGACCCGGGCAGCCGTGAGCCGCAGCCGGTCGAGTAGCGCGGGCGCCATCCCCGCCGCCTCCTCCCGCGCCACGTCGACCCCGTTGGCCTCGAGGATCGCATCGGTGCTGGCGACGAGGAGGTCGGCGGCGGCCAGCAGGGCGGCGTCCTTCGCCGCAGTCGACGCCGTCGCCAGGACCCGGGACGCAACCTTGGCGCGCCTGCCGAGCTGGACCATCGGGCTGTCAGCCGCAGGGGTGACCATGAGCGGAAGTCTAGGGACGCCCTCGGCGAGGGGGCAGACTCGGCGGGTGCTCCCCGACCCGGCGCTCGAAGATGCGGTGCGCGAGTTCTGCGACGCCCTGACGCCACGGGTCCGGGCGCTGGCCGATTCGGTCACCGGGGTCGATGGTGCCCGCATCGAGGTCGACGTCCAGGTCGAGGCATACAACCTGGCCGCCGCCTTCATCGATGCCGACGGCCTGCACACCGACGCCGAGCTGTGGGCCTTCATCTCCGCCTTCGGACCGCGGTTCGGCGGCAGCCTGGCCCGCTCGGCGCCTGCGGACGTCCGCTCGGCACGCCTCCTGGCCGATCGCGTCCGGTTCCTGGAGGAGCCGTCGGAGCTGGCCGAGGTGCTGCTCACCGCCGACGCACGGGACGGCACCGACCTGGCCAGCCTCTACTACGACCGGGCCCTGGGCATCGGGTTCGCCGTCGCCAGCCTCGACCAGCACACCGCCCCGGTCGAGCTGGCGGCCATCGAGCGCTTCCGGGGTCGGCTGCTCGACCGGATCGCCGAGGTGCGCGGCGTCGCCCGCCGGGAGGCGGCACACACCGCAGCAGCCGCCGGCACGCCGATCGGGTCGATCAAGACGGAGCCCGAGCAGGAGCTGCCGCCGGCGCGACCCGTCGACGAGGTCTTGGCCGAGCTCGACGAGCTCATCGGCCTCGACGCGGTGAAGGCCGAGGTGAAGAAGGTCGCTGACCTCACCCGGGTCCAGCTGCTGCGGGCCGAGCGGGGCCTGCCGGTGCTCGAGCAGTCCCGCCACCTCGTCTTCTCCGGCAACCCGGGCACCGGGAAGACCACCGTCGCCCGACTGCTCGCTGAGATCTACCGGTCCCTGGGCGTCGTGGCACGGGGCCACCTGGTCGAGGTCGACCGCGCCGGCCTCGTCGCCGGGTTCGTGGGCCAGACGGCACCAAAGGTCACCGCCGTGTTCGACGAAGCCGACGAGGGCGTCCTGCTCGTCGACGAGGCCTACGCCCTCGTGCGGGGAAGCGAGACCGACTTCGGTCGCGAGGCCATCGACACCATCGTGAAGCTGGTCGAGGACCGGCGCGACCGCATCGTCGTGATCATGGCCGGGTACCCCGACGAGATGGCGCACCTGGTCGCGGCGAACCCCGGGCTGCGGTCCCGGTTCCCGAAGACCATCCACTTCCCGGACTACGACACTGACGAGCTCACGGCGATCTTCGACATGCGCTGCCGGCAGGGTGGCTACGAGACCACGCATGAGGCACGAGCGCTCGTGCGAGCGCACCTGGACGGCACCGAGCGGGACAAGGGCTTCGGGAACGGCCGCGTCGCCCGCAACCTGTTCGAGGAGGCCGTCGCCCGGCAGGCGTCGCGCATCGTGTCGATCGAGGAACCGACCGACGACCAGCTGAGGACGCTCGAAGCCGCGGACATCCCCGACCGCTCTGCCGCCGACGGATCGCCGGCGTGAAGCGCTTCGGCGCCCTCGTCCTGGCGGTTGCCATGGTGGCCGCCGCCTTCTATGCCCGGGGTGCGCTCGGCACGGACGACGAGGACGACGTCGCTGGCGGCGGGGGCGAGCAGCCGGCCGGGATCGTCTGCGCCAGCGATCTCGCCGAGCTCTGCGCCGCAGCCGGCGTGCCGATGGTGGGCAAGCCCGCAGCCGGCGACACCGCCGATGCCCTCATCGCCGCCGACGATGCCGCCGACCTCGGCGGGCGGGCCTGGCTGACGACCAGCGCATGGGCCGCGCTTGTCGACGCCGAGCGGTCCTTCAACCGCAGGGATCCCCTCTTCGAGGTCGCCGGTGCCCCGATCGCCTCGAGCGGGGTCGTAGTCGCCGTCTGGGCGGACCGTGCCTCCCAGCTGTCGACGCAGTGCGAGCAGCCCGCTGATGCGTCGCCGGGCTGGGCGTGCCTCGCCGACCAGGCCGGCACCACCCCCGACGACGGCAACCGGGTTCGCGTCGCAGGACCGGAGGTCGACTCTGCCTTCGGTCTCGTGGTCGCAGTGTCGCAAGCCGCCGGCTTGCTCGGGCGCACGGACTTCCCATCCAACGACTTCGACGACGCCGCCTTCCAGGGGCCGGCGTCGCGGCTTGCCGGAGGCCAGATGTCGGACGCTCTCGCCACCATGCGCTTGCGAGGACCAGGCGAGGTGACGGCAGCCGGAACCGTGGCCGCACGAGCGACGAAGCTGGACAACAGCTTCGGCGTGATCACCCTCGCCGCGCCGGAACCGACCGTCCGCGCCGACGTCGTCCTGGTCGTGCCGACCGGCACCGACGTCCCGGAGCAGCAGCGCGCCGCACTCGCCGAGGCGCTCACCGCAGCCGGGTGGGATCCCCCCTCGGCCGAGCCCGACGGCCTGCCGTCCGGAGGGGTGCTCGCCGCCATCCGTACGCTGTGGTCGCAGAACCGGTGACCACGGCGGCACCGGACCCGAAGGGAGCGCACGTGCGCAGGCGGCAGACCGGCAGACGACTCGCAGCGATGGTGGTGCTGGCCGGCCTCGTCGCCGCCTGCAGCGACGACCCGAGCGAGCTCTCCTTCGACGAGAACGGCAACGTCGAGGTCGACCGGGACCGGTGCGTCGTCGTCGATGCGTCGGTGTCGCCGGAGAAGATCGAGCTGCTGACGGCGATGGCCGACGAGTTCAACCGCTCCGACCTCGCCACCGCCCGGGTCGATGGCGAGGAGAAGTGCGTCGCCGTCGCCGTGCAGTCCAAGGCATCGGGCGGCGCGGCCCAGCTCCTCGACAGCGGCTGGGACGAGGCCAGCGAAGGCCCCCGACCCGTCATTTGGTCGCCCGCGTCGTCCGCGTGGAAGACCGTGCTGAACGAGCGCTTCAGCTCGTCGGGTCGTGAGCCCATCGCCAACGACGCCACGCCCTTCATGCTCACACCGCTCGTCATCGCGATGCCCGAGCCGATGGCCCAGGCCCTCGGCTGGCCGGACGAGCCGATCGGCTGGAACGACGTCCTCGGCCTGGCCCGGTCCCAGCAGGGTTGGGCGGAGTTCGGGCACCCGGAGTGGGGCGCGTTCCGGCTCGGCAAGACCAACCCCAACTTTTCGACCTCGGGGCTCTCGGCCCTCATCGCCCAGACCTACGCCGCAGCAAACAAGCGTGACGGGCTCTCGGCCGAGGACCTCCGCAAGCCCGAGGTCGTGCAGTTCGGCACCGATGTCGAGACCGCCGTCGTGCACTACGGCGACACGACGCTGACGTTCATGAACAACTGGTACCGCGCCGACCAGCGCGGGAACCCCTACGCCTACACGTCGGCCGCTGCGGTCGAGGAGAAGTCGGTCATCGACTACAACACCGGCAACCCCGACGGCGTCGTCCAGCAGGGCGAGCAGCCCCGTCCGCCCCGGGTGCCGCTCGTGGCGATCTACCCGGAGGAGGGCACGCTCTACTCGGACAACCCGCTCATCGTCCTCGACGCCGAGTGGGTGGATGATGACGAGAAGGCGGCCGCGGCGCGCTTCGTGGAGTTCGCGCAGCGTCCCGAGAACCAGGAGCGCGTGCTGGAGTTCGGCTTCCGTCCCGGGAACCCGGACGTCGCCGTGACCGCGCCGGTGAACCGGGCCAACGGCGTGGACCCGACCCAGCCCCAGACGCTGCTGGAGGTCCCCTCCCCCGAGGTCACCGTGGCGGTGCTCGATGCCTGGGCCGACCAGCGGAAGGGTGCCCGGGTGACGCTCGTCGTCGACGTCTCCGGCTCCATGGGCGAGCCGGCCAGCGGTGAGAGCGCCGACACCAAGCTCGACCTGGCCAAGTCCGCCGCCGTCTCGGCCCTCGACCAGTTCAAGGACGACGACGAGGTGGGGCTGCGCATCTTCACGAACGACATCGCGCCGGGCGGGGCGACGTTCGTCGACGTCGTCCCGATCAGCCGGGTCGGCGACGTGCGCGAGCGCCTGGCGGGCGAGATCCGCAGCCTCGTACCGCTCAACGGGACGCCCCTCTACGACGTGACGCAGCGGACCTACGAGGAGCTGGCCGCCAGCTACGACCCGGCTCGGATCAACGCCATGGTGGTGCTGACCGACGGGCGCAACGACGACGGCGTGTCGAGCGACGACCGCCAGCAGCTCGACGCCCTGCTGGCCGCACTCGCTGCCGGGTCCGAGGGTGCCGCGAGCCGGCCGGTCCGGGTCTTCCCCATCGCCTACGGCGGCGACGCCGACCTCACGATCCTGCGCTCCATCGCCGAGGCCTCGAGCGGAGCGGTGTACGACGCGTCGGACCCCCGCTCGATCGACAAGGTGTTCACCGCGGTCATCTCCAACTTCTAGGCCGGTCGGTAGCCTCCCTCGGCGATGGCCGACCTGTCCTTCCGGGACCGCTTCCTGACCCGGCCCGTCTCGGAGGCGCTGCTCGCGCCGTCGAGCATCCTCCTCGCCGGCGCGGGAGCGAGCGCCGCCATCGTGGCCGGCCTCCCCCTGCTCGCCGCGCCGGTCGTCGGCATCGCTGCCTGGGCCCTG
>CAZCJT010000044.1:0-11490 GCA_964498565.1 uncultured Acidimicrobiaceae bacterium | reverse complement strand
CACCAGCCAACCGCCAACCGCCGCGACCACCACGGCCAGGCCGGTGCCCCAGAAGGCCAGCTGCCCGGGGGGCCGCCCGCCCGTGTTGACCGGATCCCACGCCCGGCCCGGATCGCCGGGCTGGGCCAGGACACCGCCCAGCACCCGGGGGACGTCGGCCAGTCCGTAGGACGGCCAGGCCCGGTCGAAGATCACCGCGGAGAGGTGCCCGATCGCCAGCACACCGGCCACGGCGCCGATCACCACGATCACCAGCACCCCGACGACCTCGTCCCACTCACCACCCGGGCGATGGCCCCGGTAGTGAGCGGGGGAGTGGCCCGGCCCGTCCCAGCTCATCGGCTGGCCCGCCGGCGAAATCGATGGCCCATACCGAGCCAATGCCGATCCGGAACGCTCGACCGGCAAACGGACCCCAAAGATGCTCGGCCGAACCCCGCTCGACAGACCGGGCGGTAGCGCCGGAGACGGCACCCGACCCGACACTGCCCGATAGGCGCGTGATTAGTTTAGGGGTATTGGCGTGGCGACTGCTGGGACGGCAACCCTGCGGGTGCCGGTCGAGGGCAGGGGCCGACAGGCCTGCGCGATGCGGTCGCCGAGCTCGGCGGCGAAGCCGAGCGCAGCTGCGCCTCCCCACCGACGTGTTCCAGGTGTTCGACGTGGCGTCCGCCGACTCCGGGCTACCCGCGGTGGATTACCTGAACGCCGACCCGGTGGATTACGTGAACGGATCAGCCCCAGCGCGGTGGGATTTCGCGGACGCTGACACCACGCCTGCTCGACGCCGTCGGGTTCGTGCAGCCGCGGATCGCCAAGGCCGTCCACGGGCGGGAACGGCTGGCCTCGAGTGGCGCGGGTCGGGAAGTCGGTGGCGGGGCGTCGCCGCGCTCGGAACGGGATGCCGACGGTGGCGGCCACCGGTCCGACGGTGAAAGCGTTCACGAGTCAGTCCGGTCACCGGTCCCGTTCTCGACGTGAAGACGCCGGCCAGTCGGGGTCGCGACCGAGGAGTGCGACGAGCTTCGTGCCGGCGTCGGTGTCGGTGTCCACCGGCACGGGATCGTCGAACATGCCCGACACAGCCAACAGCTCTGCCTGCCCCTCGATGCCCGCCAGCAGGTACGAGGCCGTCTCCGGGTCGAAATCGGCGGGCTCGCCGAGTCCCTTGGCCAGGTCCCAGCCGTGAACCTCGGCGTCGGTGAGCATCTGTTGCAGGTACACATGACACGGCGGGTCGCCGAAGGACAGGTGCACGGTCGCATCGAGGTCGGCGCCGGAGAACGCCGCCGTCGAGGCTTGCACCGCCGAGCGGAACGTCGCCTTCGGATCGCGCCCCAGCACGTCGCCGTCGTAGCGGTCACCGACCTGTCCGATCGTTTCGCCGGCCACGAGGTGCGGCGCCCACAGCTGCTCGCTGCAGAGGTGGTTCACCAGCGCCCGAACGTCCCAGTCGGAACACGGCGTCGGGTTCCTCCACTGGTCGTCGCCGATGCGGGCGACCCGGTCGGCGAAGCGTCCGATGGACTCGACGAAGAGCGCTGTCACGCGGTCAACCATGGACACATCCTGCCCTCGTCTCGGCGACGCCGTGGCCGTCGCCGACGCCCCAGCACCGGACGGCCTCGTGCAGTGCTTGGCACTCAGCCCAGGCGGCGGCGAATGGCGGCGATGCCAGCGGCGAGGGCTCGGCAGCGCGGCCGTCAACCCCGGAGACGCAGTCACCGCGCCTGCCAGGCGAGTGCCTAGGCTACTGGTATGGCGCCTGTGGAGACGACAACGCTGCGGGTCCCTGTCGAGCTACGAGACGAGATCGCCCGCATCGCCGAACAACGGGGAACGACCATGCTCGACGTGGTCACCGACGCCATCCATCGGCTCAGCCGCGACGAGTGGTGGGACACGGTCCACAGTGCGCTCGACGAGATGAGCGACGACGAAACCGCCGCCTACCGCCGCGACACCGAGGCCTTCGATGCCGCCGCCGGCGACGGCGTCCATGCCCACTGACACCACCCACACCCGAGGCGACGTCTGGCTGGTCGACTTCGGCACCCGCCCCGAGGACCCCGAGCAGGCGTTGCGACGCCCAGCCGTCATCGTGTCCGACGACCACCTCCACCATCCGGCCCTGCAGATGGTGATCGTCGTACCCGGCACCACGACCCTTCGGGACATCCCGCTCCACGTAACCGTCGAACCGGATCCCGCCAACGGCCTCACCGCAACAACCGGCTTCCAAGTCGAACAGGTCCGGTCGATCTCGACCGCCCGGCTCGTCGAACGACTCGGCCGGCTCGACGCCCAGTCCCGCCACACCATCGACGAGATTCTCCGCAACGCACTCCACCTGCACTGACCGACGTGACCTCCACCGGCACCGGGGGTGTGGCAGGCGACGTCGCCGTACCGGGGCTTCGTACCGTGACCCGGCACGCAACGACCGCTGGGGCACGCCCCGGGCACTCAGCAAACAGCCGCCAGCTCGTTCGATCGGCCCGTGCCTTCGACCACCGCCGCTCGACGGCCAGGATCCCGGTTGTCACGTCGCCGATGCAGCCGATCTGCCCGTCCGGGACCTCGACGGTCCGCGGCCCGCCGTTGCCGGGCGCAGTCGCCACAGGTCATGACCGTGTGCGGTCGCCGTGGGCGCCGAGCCACCTGCGGCCCGACGAGCCTGGATGGGGCGACACGGACGCGTCGTCGGTCGCCGATCGGACAGCCTTGTGGTATGGCCGAGCGCGATGAGCCCGACAGCTCCCCGCTCGGCCGTGACGCGACGGTGCGACACATCCGACTGATCCGCGCCCAGCTGAAGCGTCCGAGCAGCAACGACCCGCAAGGCACCACCGACCCCGGCCTCACCCCAGTGGAGGACCGTGGACAAGCCGTCGACGCTTCCGGCTTGGCCAGCACTTCCGCGACCAGCGCCGACCCCGACCCGGGCTCCCGGGCGCCGAGCAAGGCCACCCTTGAGCTGATCGAGGCCGAACTGGCCGCCCTCCGTCAACGGATCGCACTGCTCGAGACCCAGCTCGGCCAGCTTCGAGCGGCAGCCACGCAGGAGGAGGGTGAGGAGCCTGGATGACGACGCCACGACCACAGAACGGTCTGACCGTCGCAGAGATGGTCCGCCTGTACGTCGAAGAGCACCTCACCACCGGCCAGATCGCCGACCTCGCCGGCATGTCATCCGGAGCGGTCTGGGCCCGCCTCCGCGACGCCGGCGTCACGTTCCGCCAACGCGGGACCCCTCCCAAGCTCGACCCCGAGGACCTCCGCCGCTGGTATGTCGACGAGGGCCAGTCGACCGTCGAGATCGCCAGACGCACCGGCATGTCGACCAGCGGAGTGACCGCAGCCATGGAACGCGCCGGCATCGCCCGGCGACCGCTCGACGCAGCCGAACTTCCGATCGACGACGACGAGCTGGCCCGCCTCTACGTCGACGAACGCCTCGACGACGACAACATCGCGCGCACCTACGGGGTGGCGCCGTGGACGGTTCGCGGGCGGCGCCGGGCCGCCGGTATCCGGCGACCCAACGGGGCGCCTCCCGGAGGCGACGTGCCCATGCCCGCCGCTGACGAACTCCGTCGCCGCTACCAGACCGAAGGCCAGACGCTGGCCCAGATCGCCGCCCACTACGGCGTTCCCCAGCCGACGGTCCGCCGGTGGCTCGAGATCGCACAGATACCGCGACGGGCCCGCCCCCCGTCATCCGGGCAGCGACCCCAAGAGTCGCCCCAGCTCACCCGTGCGGCCCTGTGGGACCGGTACGTCACCCAGGGCCGCACGGCAGCCGAGATCGCCGCCGAGCTCGGCGTGACCAAGAACATCGTGATCACCGCCCTGCATGCACAGCGCATCCCCGTGCGACCGTCCGGACCGTCAACCCGCGAACCCATCGTGCTCCTCGACGCCCTCTACTCCGACCCCGACGTGAAAGCCGTGCTCAAACGTCACCAGATCCCGATCCGTTCCCAGGCGGGGACGCTCCGCGAGCGCTGGCCGAGCCCCGCCGAACCAGACGAGGACACGCTCCGCGAGCTGTACCTCGACGTCGGCCTCTCCGCAGCGCAGATCTCGCTCCTCACCGGAGTGGACGTCGCCGGCCTACGCCACCGCCTCCAACGCGCTGGTCTGAACGCCCGCCCCCCGGGCCGATCACCCTGGACGGCATACCGCAGCCGCCGGTAACGGCGCCGGGGACGGTCCCGCGGAACCATTGAAGGCGCTCTTTGAACACCATCGACGATCGGCGTCATCGTCGGCGAGGTGCGTGACTGGGACACACCCCGCACGGGGGTCTACCGACGTTGGGCTGCCGTTCTCGTTCGAGACGGCGGTGGCCTAACGCCGCCCCGGAAGCGGGGCTGCGACTCCGCCGTCGCCTATCGTCGCCAGCCGCCGGGTGCATGCACCCTGGCCGGTCGGCATGTCCGATCTAGGGCCCCACCTTCCGCCGGGTGGGGCCCTTCCCGTTCTCGGCAGCACGTGAGTCTCGGAGGGTCGGGGCGTGTTCCCCGCCGTCCCGGCCCTCAGCCATAACGTCCAAGGTCCCAGGCCAGGATGGAGGAGGCACCTAGCCTCAGTCCGTGGCGAAACCCAAGGCGTTGGATCCGACCCTGAACTGGCTGTTCTACGGGGACAACCTCGACATCATGCGGGAGCACTGTCGGTAGACACCAGACTTGTCCATTCCGGAGATGACTTGTCCATCCACTTGTCCAGGTGGACATGTAGATGTCCACCTTGGCGCAGGAACGACACCTTGCGCTCGCCTCACTCCCGGGGGTGCAGCAGAGCCGTGGCGCCTCCCAGGGCGTGATCCGCTGGCGGTGGTACCTCGAGTCGGCGACTGTCACTTGCCGAACAGCGACCGGAGGAACGTCCCGGCTTCGTCGACCGCCGAGTTGACCGTACGCGCCATCTGGGACGGGAGGCTCGCGTCGAGATTCCAGATCAAGAGCCAGGCGAGCCGATCGAACTCCGCGAGCTTCGGCTCGATCTTCGGGCGGAACACCGCGGATGCGGTCGCCCGGGCCTCCTCAAGCCGAGCCTTCGTCGCGTCGTACTCGGCGGCGGCTCTGTGGCCGGTCTCCGCGTCGTACTCCTGCGGGAACTCGGCGATCGCCTTCAGCATGTCCTCGGCGTAACCGAACTCGGTCTCCGCGTCGTCCACCTCGTCGCTGTGCTGGCGTTCATGCCATCGGAACTCTTCGATCAGCTCCTCGTACGCGACCGCGAGGTTCGTAATCTCCGGAGAGTCGAGCTTCGTCGACACGATCGCCGAGAACGCCTGAACTGCGGCTCGGGTGTCGGCGAGGTTGGCGTTCTCGCCGAGCTGTTGCAGTCCATCGCACGCAGGCCGGAGCTTCGCGAGCAGACCGTCGATGGAGAGCGTGAGCGCGTCTTCCACGGCCCGAACCTAGGCGAACGGTTCTGAAGGCCGTTGGGGATCCACCGAGACGGTCTGACCCGTCATTCGCCCCATCCGGCGCAACGCACCGCGGCGGCGAGTCGGTCCGCCGCGTCGGTGAACTCCTGCCATTTCTCGTCGAGCGCGGCTGAGGCCACCGATCCGAGATCGTGGAAGCGGAACGAGAACGCGTGATTGAACGCCGGGACGATCGTGGGGATCGCAGCGATCGCCGCAGCGCGGACGTCGTCGTCCGGGTGAAGGACGAGCGACCGGAGCGACCGCTTCATGTCGAGGAACTCCTCGCCGATCTCGTCGAACCGCCCCCGCGCCACCTCGTCACTCCCGATCAGCCCGAACACCCGCGGATCCATATGAGAGTGATCGACCATCGCGCCGACCGCGTCGATACCGTCAGCGAGGAGGGAGCGGCTCCACTCCCGCCGGGCCGCGTCGCGCTCGCGGCGAGCGCCGATCAGTTGGCCGACGACGAGGCCCGCGATCGCGGCCACGGGGCCGACGAGAAGATCCCAGTTCATCGTGGCCGGACCGTAGCGGCATCAGCGAACATGAGACCCAGCTAGCAACGATCGACGTTCCGGCCCCGGTGTGAAGGGCTACCCGTCTTGACGCGCTACGAGCTTGGCGATCAGGGCGGTCGTGGCCAGATACCAGTGGAAGAGCCACTCGAGGAACATCGGGTCGTAGTCGGTGCGCTGGTTGGCCTCGCGATGGCGAAGGTCGAACTCGTTCGCTATGAAGAAGAGGGCAGCCTCGTCCTTCTTGAGCAACTCTGCCTTGAGCAGGCCGCGGTGGGCCTCGGCGACGCCGGCGAGCGTCACGATCGCGGACCGCATGGACTGCACGTCCCGGTCACGGGATCGGAAGAGCGCGATGGCGTGCTCGACGTCGCTGCGGTGGCTGTCGGGCGCGGACTCGAGGGAGTGGTCGATGACCTCGCTCAGCCCGGCCCCGTCCTCGAGAACGATGCGTCCTTCATCCTCGCCGCTGGCCGCAAGACGCACGCCCAGGTCACTCCGCTCGAGGAGCTCGTTGACGTGGTGGCGGTACAGAGCTCGTCCACAAGCCATGGAGAAGTCCCCCGGGTGGCCGATGCAGCCGCCGAAGTCGTGGCGGGACCATGTGCTCGGCCAGGACGCCAGGTCGTACAAGACCTCGACGATGTCGAAGAAGTCGTCTTGCGTCCACAGCGATGCCTGTGCGGTGGTCAGCGGCCAAGGGACGCCGTGCGCGACGACACGGCCGAGCCTGTCCTCGAACTGCACACTTGGGGAGTCGATCGGGTCGCCTACGCCATCTGGACAGTCGACGCCGAACGCCTCCGACCACATGCTCTGCTGCCGGTCGAGGTGACCGACGAGGCTGACGAAGCGCTCGATCGTGGCGGAAAGATCAAGGATCTGGGGTGCGGAAGTTCCCTTTCTTGTCGACCAATACGGACGCTGTGGCGGGGTGGGTTGTGCTGCGTCGAGGTCGGACCGCAGGCGGCGAAGCCACTCGACCTGGACGTCGTCGATGGTGTCGTTGTAGGCGAGGAGGGTCCCCTGTGCGTCGAACTCCTCGGCGAGGCCGGGCCCGGCGAAGGCCGCCCGCAGCAGTCGGCTGGCCCCCTCAGTCCACTGCCATCCGCGTTGCCGGCCTCGGGCGGTGTCTGCGAGCCGCAGCCGACGGTCGAGTTCCCCTTCGAGGATCGTGCGCGGCCAGACGAGCCGATGGTCTGGGTCCTCCGGGTCGACGACGTGAGACATGTCAGTAGTTCTCGCGGATGTACGCGTAGGCCTTGTCGAAGAGCTCGCCGGTGGTCGGCAGGCTGTACTTCTTGAGGAGCAGGCGGAGTTCCTTGCGTACCGTTCGGTCCCCGGCCTGGGTCTCGTTCCACCCGGTGAAGCGGACCTGGCGGACGACCTCGTCGATGTCGGTGACGACCTCCTCGACGATGACTGGGGTGCCTTCCGGCCGGTACTCCTCGAAGATCTGGGTGAGGGCCCCGAGGTGCGGGTCCGGGAGCAGTCCGGGCTCGTCGAGACGGCCTTCTTCGGCGGCTCGTTCGGCAGCGGTCACCTGCTGTGCGAGCTCGAGCAGTTCGCGTAGGAACTCGACGCTGGCGGACGCTTTGTCGAGCTGGGCGCGGCGGAGCCGGTCGAGGCGCTCGGAGAGGGCTACGAAGACGTGGTGGTCGCCGGTCCCTGCGAGACGTCGCCGGATGCGGGCGTCGATGGTGTCGAGGGCTTCGCCGACGGTGAGCGCCTCAGCGGCGGCCGCGTCGGTGCCGGGTAGTGCGAGCTGGCGGATGACCTCGATGGCGCCTTCGTCGACGATGACCTCGTCGAGGCCGGTGCCGGTGATCTCGAGGTCGGTGATGTGTCCATGCACGAGCTTCAAGGTCTTGGCGCCGAGGCGCTGCCACAGGAGAGCGTCACTGGCCTGTGATGGCTTGACGCTCTCGTAGACCTGGGCGAGCCACCGATAGTCGTCACGGCGGCTCTGGAGGTCGCTGGAGGGCCACAGGAACTCCCACAGGCCCTGGACCTTGGTGAACTCCGCCGCGAACGCGTCACGCTTGTCACCGCGGGGGATGCGGTCCTGGGCGGCGGTGAGGGCCTCGAAGGTGAAGTTCGTCCGGTCGATGCCGTCGAAGCGGGTCAGGGTCGTGGCGATCGTCGCGTCGAGTTCCGCTACGAGGGCGTCGACGTCGACCGGACGCTTGCCGCCGCGGTCGGGGTCAGCGGCGCGCAGGGCCTTGCCGATCTCCTCGCCGATGGCGACGTAGTCGACGATGAGGCCGTAGTGCTTCTCCTGGCCCGTCTTAGGGTTGGTCCAGCGGCGGTTGGTCCGGCAGATCGCCTGGAACAGGGTGTGGAGCCGTAGGGGCTTGTCGAGGTACATGGCGCCCTCGATGGGGGCGTCGAAGCCGGTCAGGAGCTTGGCCGTGACGATGAGGAACCGGAGCGGGTCGTCGACGCTGTTGAAGCGCCGCACCAGAGCCTCCTGGGCCTCCCGGCTGAGCTCGAAGCGGGCCCAGTCCGCAGGCTCGTCCTTGGCCCCGGGGTTGACCGTCATGACCACTGCGGCCTCGGAGCCATCCCCGCGACCGGCTAGCAGCCGGTTGAGCTCGTCGTGGTACGCCACGCACAGCTCCCGGTCGAGGGCGACGACCTGGGCCTTCATGCCGAGCGGGGCGACCTTGGCGAAGTAGTGCTCGACGATGTCGGCACACACCGCCTTGATGCGGTCGGGGTTGAGGGCGAAGGCCTTGGCCGAGGTGGCCTTGGAGGCAAGCATGTCGCGCTCTTCGTCGGTGAGGCGCTCCTCGTCTGCCATCGCCTGGTAGGCCTCGTCGAGCTTGGCCCGGTCGAAGCGGAAGGTCTCCAGGCGGGGTTCGACGTGGATCGGGACCGAGGATCCGTCAGCGATCGAGCGCTCGACGGTGTACTGGTTGAGGATCCAGCCCGGGTCGTCGGGGTCACCGAACAGGGTGAAGGTGTTGCGGTCCCGGTCGGCGATGGGCGTGCCGGTGAACCCGAAGAACCGGGCGTTGGGCAGCGCCGTGCGCATGTCGTCGCCGAGCGTGCCCTCCTGCGTGCGGTGGGCCTCGTCGACGAGGACGACGATGTTGCCGCGACTGTTGAGCACCCCGGCGCCCTCGAAGCGGAACACGGTGGTGACGATGACGCCCCGCTGGTCGTCGAGAAGTAGCTGTCGTAGCTCGTCCTTGCTGCGCGCCTCCCGCGTCCGGGGCATGCCTGCGGTGCGGAACTGGCGCAAGGTCTGGTCGACAAGATCCACACGATCGAGGACAACGAGCACGGTCGGCCCACCGACCCGGTCGTCGTTGAGGAGGCGAAGCGCAGTGAACGCCGACAGGAGGGTCTTACCTGTCCCCTGGTGGTGGTGGATGAGGCCACGGCGGCGGGCGGTGAGCACCCGGGCGTGGATCGCCTCGGCGGCCTCGACCTGCGGGTAGCGGGCGAGGAGCTTGATGTGCTGGGGCTTGCCGTCGACGTTGGGGCGGTCGTAGAGGGTGAAGTCCCGCAGCATGGTGAGGACCATGCGGGGGCTGAGGAGGAGCTCGGCGCTGCGCTTGACCCGGGGCCAGCCCTCGAGGTCGTACGGGTCCGCAGTGGAGCCCCACGGCAGCCACTTCTCGGGTGGCTGGCCAATGGCGCCGTAGTGGAACGCCCGGCCCTCGGTCGCGAAGGACAAGACGTTCGGTGCGAAGAACGGCGTGCACTCGGGTTCGTAGACGTTGTGGATGTCGCGGGCGCCGTTGAGCCACGAGATGGAGGCGTCGAGCGGCGTCTTGGTCTCGCCGACGACGAGCGGGAAGCCGTTGACCCACAGGACGATGTCGAAGCGGCGTCCGTGGCCGCCGGCGTCGTAGGTGGCCTCTTCGCTCACCCACAGCGTGTTCGATGCCGGGTTCTCGAAGTCGATCAGCGTGATGGGCGTCGAGTCGTCGTCGCCGGCGAACCGGATAGTTCCGTGTCCGCGCATCCAGGTGACCAGCCGCTCGTTCGCTGCGACGAGACCGTCGTTGACGCTGTCGAGGACGGCGAGCCGCAGCAGCGGCAGGACGTCGTCGACCAGACTCGGGTCTGTAGCGATCCGCGGGTTCAGTCGTTCCAGGGCGCGCGTCACCTCGGCTTCGACAAGGACCCCGTCCGCGGGCCGCCCCATGGAGGGTCCGCTGCAATGGCTCCAGCCCAGGTCCTTCAGCAGATCCAGCAGCGCCGCTTGGGCTGTCGACGCCTCCGAGAAGCCCGCCATGTCAGGCGACCTCACGGACCGGAACGGTCAGGTTGAGCTCAGTGCTGAGGATCGCCGCCCGTAGCGCGTCCGCCGCTTCCAGGGCTGTCGTTGCTTCCGCCGCGACGGCATCAGCGGCTCCGGCCAGGGCCGAGATCGCCGCTTGCTCCGAGGGGTCTGCCAGCCGCATCGGCATTGCCTTGGCTCGCTCGGACCCGATGTGAAGGATGTTCGTGCCGGACGCGACGTCGACGAAGCCGTCAGACTCGAACGCCCAGCGCGCCCACTGGTATGCGTAGGCGTTGCTTGTCAGGTCGGCTCGGCCCCGAACCCGAAGCAGGGTGTTCTGGAAGCAGACCGGACCGTCCACCTCGCCGTCGAAGACCGCGGATGCGCCGAGCTGAGCGGGACTCCCGCAGCCCTCCGTCACGAGTACGTCGCCAGGCAGAAGGCAGAACCGCTCTTGCTCGTCCGGCGTGAAGTTCATCATCTTCACGTCTTCGAGTTCGAGCCGACCGTCCTTCACGTTGGCTGCTCGGAGATACGGGACGAGATGATCGCCCGCCTCGTGCTTCGGTGAGCGCTGGCGTCCCATGACGATCTCGAACGAAGCGCCCGCAGTGGTGGTCTGCTCCGCCCCCTCGAAGTGCTCGCTCCGCAGGCGCTTCCCCAACTCCTGGGCACCTTCCGACGTGGCGGCAAGCTCGCGTCGGTAGGCGTCGAGGCTCGTGATTCGGTCAACCAGACGCTCCTGGTCCTCCAGAGATGGAACAGGCACCTCGATGGAGAACAATGCGCTGGGGCTCAGCCGCTTGCGGCGCAGCACCGATCCAGTGGAGCGCATCAGGATCTCGTTCCAGAGCCAAGGGGTCTGGCAGATCAAGGCCATGTACTGCGGATGGATCCGATCCGCGTCGATGGCGAAGGTCGGGAACTCCGTGGACACGAAGTACCCGTCGAACTCCTGGGGCACCACGCAGATCGGTCCCTCCCAGGCCGTGAGCTTTCGCATCACGAGGTGGTTCGTCCGCAGCCGGTGCAGGGCGGGGTAGCGAGTGTCCTCGGCCGCCATGGGACCGCGATCGAACAGTCCTCGCCCAGCCGAGAGCACGCCCGCCATCGGATACGCCTCGCCGTCCTCGACGGCGACCTTGTCGATGTCGAGCTCGAGGAACTGGCTGAGGGCTAGTCGCTCAACCATCGCCGTAGCCTGCGTGCTTGAGCTCTCGCTCCAGCGCCTCCTGCGCTGAGCCTGGATACACCGACCAATGACGTGATGACTGGGTCGAGGCGGTGAGCTG
>CAZCJT010000043.1:0-11721 GCA_964498565.1 uncultured Acidimicrobiaceae bacterium | reverse complement strand
CACGAAGCGAGGCGGCAGCATCAGTGCCGCCCAGGCGATGTCGCATTCTGCACAGGCACACGACCTCCTCGCCCCAGTGCCCGCGGCGACATCTCTGACGACGAACGTCGTGCCAGACGTCAGCCGTCTGTGGGCGGCGTAGGCGCTCCCCTCCGCAGCCGCAACCTCAGACCCCGAGGCCGAACACTCGTTCGTTGTATCGTGTGGGCCATGCGTACACCGCTCGAACCTGCTCTTGACCGCACTCCCGTTTCAGCTGCGGCCTACGCAGCCGCCTGGGACGGCGACATGGCATCGGTTCTCGCAGCGGCGGCCAACGAAATCGACCGGCTGACCGGTGGTCCCGACTACAAACGAGCTCGTGAAATCGTGGCTGGGATGCAGCGCCGTTCAGCGACATTCGTCCTCAGCGAATAGTCGGAAGACCGTCAGCCGCAGCCGCGACCGAGGCTGCCCGTCTCCTCCGGTCCATTCAGGAGCCTGTTAGCTCGGTGCGCTCCAAGTCGAGTGCCGACTGCGGACTCGGGAGTGCTCCTGGCCACCCAGTTCGGCCGGGCGCAGAAGAACGCCCCGTATGCGAGCATCGAACCGCTGCATAACGATGGCACTGACGCCGGCGCGCCACCATCCGCGACGGCCGGCTGATCGGCGAGCGCCGCGGCGACGGTCGGGGATGACAATCGGGGACGCCTTGGCCTGGGCGACATGGACCGGCACCTTGGTGACGATGCCCACGCGGATATGCAGGTGGAATAGGGGGCAGTTCGCCTGCGCAGGATCCAAGCACGTCTGTGCGGTGGTGATCCCGGCGTCGGACCTGGAACTCCGCCATGATGCTGTCGTGCCGGAGGGTTGCCCGACTTGCGGGCCGCGCCACTTCCATCGACTCCGGTGCCCGGAGCTGGAGACGCAGGTGTGGATCGCCGCCGCAACGCTCGGCGTTGGACTCGCTGTTCTCACGGCAATGTGGGCGCTGGGTGGCGAAGCTCCCCGGTTCCTGCCGCTCGGCGTTGCGCTCATCACGGCGCTGGTAGGGACGGCGTTCTATCTCCGTTGGTACCGGCGGGGCAGACAGCCGTGAGGTGGAGCGGTGACCGGACGTAGTGCGGATCTGGGCACGCCCCGCAGGTCGCATACCGCTCCCGTTCGGGGACGACGTTTCCGGACGTTTGGACCACCTCGCCACCACCGGCACCTTGGTGGCAATGCCCCACGCAGATATGCACGTGCGATAGGGGACGATTCACGTCCGCGCCGATCGGCACATCTGCTCCATGGATCTGCGGTACGCGCCGAGTCCGTGCGACCAGGCGAAGACCTGATCGGCGGCGTCTCACGCCTGCGTCGGAGCCCGTTGGCTGCCAAGGAGTCGGTTGGCGACGAGAGCGAGGACGGGGAGCTCTATGAGGGGGCCCACGACGAGGGCGACGGCAACCAGCGGCCGGTCGGGGAACGCAGTAGTGGCGATCGCGAGGGCGACGGGCGAGTTCCGAGCGAGGGTGGTCATGGTGAGGGTGACCCGCTCCGGGCAGCGCAGACCGAGCGCCCGTGCGGTGGCGGCGGCGAGCAGGTAGGTGACGGGGAAGAACGCGGCGAGCGGGGCGAGGACGCGGAGGAAGGCGTCGGGGTTGTCGGTGACGACGCGGGCGTGGGTGGCGAAGATCGCCACGATGGCCACGGCGAGCAGTCCGAGCCCGACGGGCTGGGCGCGTTCCAGTGCGTGGTCGAGGCGATCGTGGGCGCCGGCGCGTACGGCGAGGAACCGGGCGGCGGCTGCCACGAGGAGAGGGATGCCGAGGACGGCGGCGACGCTGCCGGCCAGGTCGGCGAGGGGGATGTCGGCGGCGGAGCCGGTGAGCGCGGTGACGAAAACCGGGAGCAGCAAGAGCTGGAGGACCAGGTTCGGCGGGAGCAGCGACGCGGCGAGGGCCACGTTGCCGCGTGCGGCGCCCGTGAAGACCAGGTACCAGTCGGTGCACGGCGTGACGAGCAGCATCACCAACCCGAGCCGGAGGTCGGGCTGGCCGGAGAGCAGCAGCCAGCCGAGCAGGCCGGCGAACGCAGGCGTCCACGCGAAGTTGATGCCGAGGCTCGCCGCAGCGACCATCGGGTGGGGTCTTATGCCGTCGGCGAACGAGCGGCCGTTGACGCCGGCGAACGTGAGGGCGAGGAGGCCGACGAGTGCTGGCACGACGAGGCGTTCGGGCGCGTCGCCGAGGTCGAAGACGAGCCCGAGGGCGGTGCCGACGGCCACGGCGGCGAGCACGACGGGCACCTGCCAGCGGGTCACAGCGTTCACTTTCGCACGCTGCGAGGATTCCTCTTGACCTTCGAGTCGGGTCGAGGGTTTACCGTTCGGGCATGACCACGATGGACACCGGGACCGGCTCGTATCGCATCGCCGAGATCGCCGAGCTGAGCGGATTCAGCCCGAGCACGCTGCGCTACTACGAACAGGCCGGCGTGCTTGCCGCTCCGGACCGGACACCGGCCGGCTACCGCCTCTACACCGACCGCGACCTGGAACGACTGCGCCTGATCGCCCGGGCCAAGGACCTCGGCTGCTCGCTGGAGGAGATCGCCGAGCTGGTCCAGGCTTGGGACGACGACGAGTGCGGACCGGTCAAGCACCGCCTTCGCACCCTCGTCCAGGACAAGGTCGTCGAGGTCGAGGCCCATGTGGCCGAGCAGGTCGCGTTCGCCGACCAGCTCCGGGCCACCGCTGCGACCCTTGCGGCCCGGCCTCTCGACGGACCGTGCGATGACTCCTGTGGCTGCACCACTGCCGTCGCAGACGGTGGGACCGGCGGTGGTTGCGGAGCGGGATGCGGGTGCGGGGCCGCGAATCCCGCGGTTCTGCTCGGCCGCCGAGCTGTCGAGGTTGGCGCCGTTCCGATCGCCTGCTCGTTGTCGGGCACCGACATGGGCGAGCGCATCGAGGACTGGCAACGAATCCTCGACGACGTCACCAGCCGACGGCCCCTGCCCGGCGGCACCCGGCTCGAACTCGGCGACCCCACCCGCATCGCAGACCTCGCCGCCCTCGTCGAGGCCGAGCAGACCTGCTGTCCGTTTTTCTCCTTCGCCATCACCATCGACCAACGCGGCCTGGCCCTCGAAGTCACCGCCCCCACCGACGGCCAGGACCTCCTGGCCACCGTCTTCGGAGACAGCGCATGACCGCAACGACCAAGAAGCCCTTCGGCATCCTCGGCATCGGAGCCGCCGCCTGCGTCGCCTGCTGCGCCGGACCCATCCTCGGCTTCATCGCCGCCACCGGGCTGCTCACCGTCACCGGACTCGCCCTCTTCGGAACCGTCGGTCTCCTCATCGCCATCCCCGGCATCGCGCTCATCGTCCGACAACGCCGCCAGCCCTCGACCTGCACCCCTACCGACCAGCCCGTCGCGGTCGCTGCGCCCGCGCGCCGCGTCTGACGCAAGCGCAGACCGCTTGACAGTGGTGTCACCGCCTGTCAACATCTGAACAGTTCTTCAGATTTACTGACGAGAGTGCGGAGGCCCCGTGACGCCCACCAAGTCCGACATCGACATCGACATCGACTCCTGCGCCGTTGAGGCCGTCGATCCCGGCAAGGTCATGCAAGCCCTCGACCGGCTCCCCGACCGTGCAGAGATCGCCGACGTCGCTGACCTATTCAAGCTGCTCGGCGACCCGACCCGGCTGCGGATCCTGTACGCGCTCGTCGAAACCGGTGAGCTGTGCGTGTGCGACCTGGCTGCGGTGGTCGGGGTCCCCGAGACCTCGGTCTCCCACGCACTCCGCCTCCTGCGTATGGCCGGGGTCGTGCGGGCAGGCAAGGACGGTCGGATGGCCTTCTATGCCATCGACGACCACCACGTCCGCCTCGTGCTCGACCTCGCCGCCGAGCACATGCGCCACGGAGACGACCGATGACCACGGCAGCTCCCACAGATGCGGCAGTCCTTCGACGTCGGGCCCGGCTGCTGATCGCAGCGACGATGGCGTGGAATGGTGTCGAAGCTGTCGTCGCCCTCACTGCAGGTGCGGCTGCCAGCTCGGGGGCACTGGTCAGCTTCGGGCTCGATGCTTTCGTGGAGATGTCGGCGGCCGGTGCCGCCCTCTGGTACCTCAACGGCGACGCGGAGCAGCGAGAGGCAACCGCCGGTCGGCTGATCGGTCTCAGCTTCTGGGCACTGGCCGCCTGGGTCGGCTACCACGCATTGACCGACCTCGCTGCTAGCCACCGGCCCGATGTCTCTGCGATCGGGATCGTGCTCACGACCCTGTCCGTGCTGGTGATGCCGGCACTGGCCCGGGCCAAGCGCCGGACCGGGGACGCCCTGTCGAGCACCGCGCTCGTGGCCGAGTCCAAACAGACGATGGTGTGCGTTTACCTCTCCGCCGCCGTGCTGCTCGGCCTCGGGCTCAACGCTGCCTTCGGCTGGTGGTGGGCCGACCCGGCCGCCGCCCTTGTCGTCGCCGCCATCGCCGTCCGCGAGGGTCGAGAGGCCTGGCGTGGCGAACTGCTCGGCGAAGACGGCTGCTGCTGATGGACGCCCTCGCGCTGATCTTCTACCTCGTCTTCTTCACCGCCGCGTTCGGGTGGCGCACCTGGGTGCAGTGGCGTCGCACCGGGGACACCGGTCTACGTCTGCACGCCGAGCCCGGGACCGTGCAGTGGTGGGCCAAGCTCGCCTTCGTCCTCGCCCTCGCCGCAGGGATCGCAGCACCCCTCGCCGGTCTCGCAGGACTCGACCCGCTCGACGCACTCGACAACCCCGGCACCCAAGCATCCGGAGTCGTCGTCGCCCTGGCCGGGATCGGGGCGACCCTTGCTGCGCAGTGGCCCATGGGTGCGTCCTGGCGCATCGGTGTCGACACCTCCGAACGAACCGGTCTCGTCACCACCGGCGTGTTCCGCCACGTCCGCAACCCGATCTTCCACCGCCATGAGCATCACAGCCCTCGGGCTGATGCTCATGGTCGGCAACCTGGTTGCCATCGCCGGCCTCGTCGCACTCGTGGCCGCCCTGCAACTCCAGGTGCGCCTGGTCGAAGAGCCGTACCTGCATCGCACCCACAACGACGACTACGACCGCTACGCCACCAGCGCCGGACGCTTCCTTCCCCTCCTCGGGCGACTGCGCACGCCCAACCACCAAGCTCCGCCTCGGACGGCGAGTCGCAGGCGGTGAGAGCCGGACAGGTGTCCGCTACGGGGTGCCGGGCACCTCGGCCCGCCGGGCCTCGGACGAGGCTGGGGCTGACCCCACCCGGGCTCGCACCGCCGCTGCCCCCACGATGACCGCGACGACTGCTGCGAGAGCGACCGCCGCCGCTGGGATACCCCAGCTCGACGAGGACCCCACGCCCGCTGCGGCGCCCTCGCCGTCGACCCGTTCATCCGCCGGCGCTTGCTCAGGCCCAGCGTCCGGTGTCGAGAACGGGATGCCCGCCTCGGATGCAAGTCGGCCCAGTTCGGTCGCGATGCTCTCGTCGACCTCGGTGATGGGATCACAGGCGAACGAGTAGTTCGGCTGACCCTCCGGCCCGGTCCGTTGCACCGGGACGAAGTAGCCGGCCCCGACCTCGTCCGGGTACCCCGCCATCCAGCCCAGGATCCGGAGAACTGACCTCGATGCGCTCGTGGGCGGTGCCTTCCCCGAGCATTGCCACCACGTCAACGCTGAGGGTCGTTGCTCCGTAGTCGGGCTCGCCAGCGCCGACCGTGCGGATCTCGGTCACCGTACCGATGACGGCGTAGTCGTAGCTGTCGAAGAAGGCACCCTCGGTCGAGAGGCGCTCGGTACCCGATGCGATCGCCACCGGCGACCCGTCCGGGTGAGCCGCACAGCTCAAGGCCCCGGCCGGGACGACACCGGCTGCGCCCATCGCGAGGACGGACCCTGCAACCACAAGGAGAACCGAGCGTGCGTGCCGCATGGGAGTCCGACGCTACGACCACCGGTCAGGGTTCCGCTGACTGCACGAGAGGGCGAAGCGAGTGGAGATGACCTCTTGGGGGAACCAGCGGCTGGGCGCCGACGTCTACCCGTCGATGACGTGCACGGACGCAGGGGGAACTCGGAGGATGGAGAGCACCAAAGCAGCCGGGGCATGGAGGACGTGGCCAGCGGTGGTCTCCGTCGGCATGTTCGCTGCCCTTCTCCTGGTGGTCGGACCTGCGGCGGACCCGGCGTTCGCCTGTGACTGCAGCGCGCCCACGGACGCGAATGCGTTCGAGCAGTCCGACGCCGTGTTCGTCGGCCAACTCGCTGGCTACGAACCACCCCCGGCCCGTGCCGTCATGTCGTCAACCGATCCCGCCACCTGGACCTTCGAGGTGAGCGAGGTCTACAAGGGCGAAGTCGCCTCGATCCAGGAGGTCGTATCCGAGGTCTCCGGAGCAAGCTGCGGGCTCGAGATCCCCCGTGAGGGGGAGTTCCTCGTGTTCGCGGCCGACGAGGGGTTCGAGATGGCCGTAGGGGACGGCCAGTACTACGCCGGCCTGTGTGGCGGCACGCGTTCCACGTCGGCCGGTCCGCTCGCCGTCGATGCCATGCCGTCGCCACCGGAGCCGACGCAGGAGATGCCATCCGCGACCGGTGAGAGGGAAACCGAGGCATCCGCAGCGTCGACGAACTCGGATGCAGCCAGCCCGGCCGACGACGGCATGGGCCCCACGATCTGGGTCGTCGGCGCAGCGGTCATCGGGACGGCGATCCTCGCCTGGCGTCGCTTCGTCCGAGCCCGCAGCTGACGGTTCCCAGCCTCCGTGCCGTGCTGCAGCGCCAATCCGGCCAGTTGGTCGAGCAGGTTCGAGGGCACCAGAGATTGCCCCTTGCAGAGCGACGAACCGCCACGGCGGCGGCGCTTGTAAATGATGCCGGATCTGGACGCGTGCTGCACGCCAGATATCACGCGGGCTTCTGGTGGGTGCGTCACCCCTTGGGCACCCGTGGACGCGATGATCTCGACATGTCCGAAACGGCCCGAGAGTGCGCTGTCTGCCACGAGCTACGAACCCAGGACGCCCACGACCCTCACCACGATGTCTTCATCTGTGTCAGCTGCGAAGCGGCTGCAAAGCAGTTTCTCGAGATCCAGGACGACCTTTACGGCGGTGGTGCCGCTCATGGCAGTGCGGGACCTGAGGACTGACCCAAAGCCACCGGTGTCGCCACCGCGCTGACATCGAACGAACGCGAATCGGGGGCACGCCACGACGGCATCGCCTTCCGGCACCTCGGGGGCAGGAGTCGCGTCGTTCTGGTCGCGCGTTCTGCGACAGCCGGCGGGCCAGCGGCACGCAACCCGAGCCGTGGATCTGTCGCGCTCGCAAGCCCGACATGGTCACCGGCGACACTCACCGGGCGAGGCGCTTCTCGAGTGTTGGGATGCCAGCCCCGGAGACCTCTGCGATCGGTGCGCGTCTTCCGCTGGAGAGGAGGATGAGCGCTTCGGCCGGTCCGGTGATGTCGGGTCCGTCGCCGAAGGTCCAGTCGATGTCGGTTGCGGTCCAGCGGAGCCCGGCCATGCGCTTCTTCGACTTCACGAGGCCGCCGATGGCGGGCATGGCGTCGAGGGCGGCGGCGAGGCGGTCGACGGGGATCGACCGGGGCAGGCCGAGGGGGCGGCGGATGTCTTGGTGGTGGATGAGGTGATCGACGAAGGCTTCCTTGGTGGGGACCAGCTTGCCGAGGCCCTTCATCACCCGCTCGTCGACCACGCGGTGCCACTCGGCGCGGATCGCCGGGACGGAGTGCGACGAGCCGTACGTCACGGCGGTCGTGAGCGAGGCCTTCGGCACGTTGAAGCCGCTCTTCAGGGCGAGCAGCACGACTGAGGGAAGGGGCGTCGTGTGCGCCCAGAGCATGTGGGACACGACATCGCGCACCTTCCAGCCGGCGCACAGGGTCGCATCGTCGAAGGCGTCGTCATCGAGCTCGTCCAACAGCGAACCGAGGTCCGCCGATTCGGCCCACAACAGGGCCTGGTAGTCGTGGGCGGTGGTCGGCATGCGGTCGCTCACGTGGTCGCCCGAGCGGCGGTGCGGAGTACGCCCGGATGTCGGACGGCAGTGCGGGCTTCGCGTTCGAGGGCCCGTATGTAGGGGATGCGGTCCCAGAAGATGCCGAGCCGCGGGTCGAAGCTCCGCATCCTGAACGACGCGTCACGCTCGACGGACAGGGCCATCACCTCCGGAGAGGGAAGATCGAGGCGACCGGCGAGGTGCTCACCGAGCCAGCTCGCTTGAGCCTCGAACATCGGGATGAGCGGGCCGAGGCCGTAGACGAGTCCCACGAAGAAGAGCCCGTCGGTGGCGAGCGACGCGATCCCGCGGTACAGGGGCGCGTCCTCGAGCGACGGCGGCTGAGCCTCCGGGGCCAGAAACGGGAAGGTCACCTGATAGCCGGTCCCGAGCAGCAGCGCCTGGGCTTGGCGATCGGTTCCGTCGGCCAGGCGGACCCGATCACCGCAGAGCTCGACGACGTCCGGCGCGATGTCGATCTCCTTGCACCGGACAGCGCCGATCAGCTCGTCGGAGACGCAGAGCGGCTTGTCGCCGATCCGGCCCGGTGGGGTCGGAATCCCGGCGGGGATCTGGCGCCCGCCCGACAGACGCACCATCGGCGCGAACATCCGCCGCCGCACCGACCACGGCAGACGGCTACCGGCCCGCGTGTCGAGCCAGTCCATCGGCAGCGGACCGATGCGGCGGGCCGTGACCCACGCCCCGGATCGCGCCGCGATCGTGACCGATCGGGCGACCTTGCGGACCTCACAGGCCAGCTCGCCCGCGGAGCAGCCCAGGCCGACCACGACGACGTCCTTGCGGGTGAAGGGCTCGGGGGTGCGGTAGTCGTGGGTGTGCTGGACCAGGCCGTCGAAGTGGCCAGAGTGCTCGGGGAACCTGGGTTCGCTGTTGTAGCCGACGGCGACCACGACGGCCCGGTAGCGCTCCACGCCGTCGTCGGTGGTGATCTCCCAGCCGCCGTCCACCGGTCGGGCGTCCTTGACGGGCGTGCTGAAGCGGATGTGCGGTCGCAGCTCGAAGTGATCGGCGAAGTCCTCAAGGTAGGCGAGCATCTCGGTGTGGTGCATGAAGGTCGAGCCGCGGCCGATGGGGAAGCAGCGGAAGCTGGTGTTGCGGCGCGACACGTTCGTTCGCAACGATTCGTAGGCCGAGCCGTGACCCGAGTCGTTGTCGTAGCGCCAGTTGCCTCCGAGACCGGAGCCGGCCTCGAACACGGTGAAAGGCACGTTCCGGGCGCCGAGAGCCTGAGCGGCGGCGAGTCCCGCGCCACCTGCTCCGATGATGGCGACAGGGCGGTCGTCGGGCTGGCGCACGGTCATTGCGCTCGGATGTGCTCGATCACGGGGACGAAGGCTCGCGTCGGCGAGAAGTCGACGTACTCGGCGTCCTCGAGGGCCTCGGGCGCGTGGCCGGGGCCCCAGTAGAAGACCTGGCCGGCTTCGTAGTCCTCGGGACCGTCCGTCGTGTGCATGCGCACTCGGCCGGAGATCATGTAGCCCCAGTGTGGGCAGGGGCAGAGATCGTCGGGCATCCCCTTCAGGGCCGGGCGGAGGTCGGCGCCCTTGGGGAGTCGGACGAACGCGGCCGTCAGCTCGCCGCCGATCTCCTGCATGCGGAGCTCGACGCCGTCGCCCTCGATGGCCACGGGCGCTTCTTGTCGGGTGATCGCAGTCATGGGCGCAGCGTCTCCCGGCGAGGCGACTTGCGCATCCCCGCGTCGGGCCACGCGTCGCGCGGCCCCGAATGGCCCGATCAGGCCATCAGATCAGCCCCTCGCGGGTGGCGCGAGCGACGACGGCCGCCTTCGAGTCGCCGCCGAGCTTGGTACGCACGTTGGCCATGTGCCGGTGCACGGTGTGGGGGCTGATGCCCAGACGCTCGCCGATCTCGGAGTTGCTGGCCCCTTCGGCCGCCAGGCGGAGGACGTCGAGCTCGCGCTCGCTGAGGTTCCAGCGGTCGGGCCGGTTCGTCGGCGCGAGCTCCCCGAGCCGGCGCTCGGCGGTCTCGGCCAGCACCGATGCGCCCAGATCGCGGGCGGTGTCATGCGCGGTCGTGAGCTGTGTGATCGCCAGCGGCCGCTGGTCGAGGTGCGACAGGCTCTCCGCGAGAGCGATGCGTGCGCAGGCGAGGTCGTAGGGCGCGGAGGCTCGGCTGAGGAGGTCGAGGGCGTGCTCGAGCGCGACGCGAGCCTCACGGTGCTCACCACGGGATACGAGGACGCGTCCGCGAGCGAGCTCCGCGACACCACCGAGCCGATCGGTCCCTGCCAGCCTCGCGATCTCCGACAGTGCGTCGACGTCAAAGGACGCTGCGTCCACGTCGCCGAGCGCGAGGTGCGCCTGGACGCGGAGCTCGTAGGCGGCGGCCCGGCCCGTCCGCTCGCGGTCCGGCAGCATCCGGAGGTACCGGTCCAGCATCGACCGAGCCGAATCAGCGTCGCCACGAGCCAGGGCGACGCCGGCCTGCGACGGCAGGGTCAGCCACGGTACATGCGAGTGAGCGAGCATCTCGGCGAGCGGCTCGACCTCATCGAGCCTTCCCTGCCGGAGCCGCAGCTCGCACAGCCGTACCACTGCTTCGAACGCGAGCGCAGGGGCTGCGCCGAGGAAGAGCTTCGCCGCCTCGTTGAGCTCCTCGTCGGCCTCCCCCCACCGCCCCTCGTGCATCAGGACCGAGCCGTGGTGAGCACGGCACATGCCGAACATGCCGGGCATGTCCCACCGCTCGCAGAAGCCCCGCATCGCTAGGCACCACTCCGCGGCCCGCCGCGTGTCGCTCACCCGCTCGCACGCGTAGATGACGTGACAGCAGACCCAACCTGCTGCATCGACCGCAGACAACTCGCCGCCGAACACGGCCGCAGCCGCCTCCTCGACCAGCGACATGCCCTCATCGACGTGACCCTCCGCCACGGCAGCCACGCCCTGAAGCGACAGCCCCTGCATCTCGAGGTCGATGTCGCCGCACTCGCGACCTGCAGTTCGCGCCCGCGCACCGAGGTCACCCGCTCGCGGCGCGTCAATCTCTCCGAGGAGGACGAACTGGCCCTCGTAGTAGTCGAGGATTCCGAGCGCGCGGGCGGAATCGGTCCTGGGAGCGAGCCGTCTCGCCACCGCAAACCACGCACGGGCGATGCTCGCCTCGGCTCGCGGCAACCCGCTGTCGCGACCCAACCATGCGGCTGCGATCACTGCGGCGGCGATGTCACCACGCTCGTGGTAGAGCCGATAGGCACGCTCACGGGCCTCGAGCGACTCATCCAGCGCACCCAGGAACCGGAGGCACGTCGCCAGCCCGTCGTACGCATCACCTGATTCCTCGCGCTCCAGCGACGCCGTGAAGAGAGCCCGACCCTCGGTCCAGGCCCCGCGGCGCAACGCGTCATGTGCATCCCGGAGGCGCACGTCGTTCGCATCAGCTCGCTCCGCTTGTCGCACGTCACCCCCCGATCTCCCCGACGCGAGGAATGGTACGGCAGCCACACCCCGAGCCGCCCTTCCGCTGCTGTCGTTCGGGAGTGGGCGACCCGAATCGGCGCTTCGGGTCTGGCCAGGGTCGAGTCATACGACAGAGGTGCCCCAGAACGCGCGGCAGACTGGCGACCCAGACGCATCACCTACCGCCGGGTAGGCGGGACGGTCTTCGCGGAGTGACCGTCCCGAAACGACGGACAACGCTGCCCCGTAACGCGACGGCAC
>CAZCJT010000042.1:8794-11760 GCA_964498565.1 uncultured Acidimicrobiaceae bacterium | reverse complement strand
CCGTGCTCCGGCTCCGCCGGCTCGTGGCCGGCGGCCGTTCCGGCGGCGTCGACTGCTCCGCGTGCCGGAACTCGGATCCGGGCGGCTCGTTCGATGGGCACCTCGGCGGCCACGGTCGGCCGGCCGAACAGGTAGCCCTGGCCGAACGAGCATCCGAGCCGTTTGAGCTCGTCGTGCTGTGCCGGGGTCTCGATGCCCTCGGCGATCACGAACAGGTCGAGTTCGGCGCCGAGGGAGAGGATGGAGCGGATGATGGCGGTGTCGTTCGCGGTCTGGCCTGCCCTCGCGACGAAGCTGCGGTCGATCTTGAGCGCGTGCACCGGGAAGCTGCGCAGGTACGTGAGGCTGGCCCAGCCGGTGCCGAAGTCGTCGATGGACACGCCGACGCCGATGTCGACGAGGCGGTGCAGCACGTCGCTCGCTCGCTCCAGCTCTTCCACCACTGCCGTCTCGGTGACCTCCAACCACAGACATGCCGGATCGAAGCCGGAGTCACGCATGATGCTGGTGAAGCGTTCCACCATGCCGGGATCGGAGAGCTGACGGGCGGACACGTTGACCGACAGGTGCACGTCAGCGCCCGCGCGTCGCCACTCGGCGGCCTGGCGGCACGCCTTGTCGAGGACGTGCTCACCGAGGTCGAGCATCAAGCCGTTCCGCTCGGCGACGTCGAGGAACTCCTCGGGCAGCAGCGTGCCGCGCTCGGGATGTTCCCAGCGCACGAGCGCCTCCAGCGTGATGAGCCGCCCGTCGCTGAGGTCCACGACCGGCTGGTAGTGGACCACGAGCTCGTCGTCGTCGAGCGCCTGGCGCAGCCGCCCGGCCCACGCCTCGTCCTGTTCGCGTGACTGCGTCCGTCGGGCGTCGGCCGCGGCCCGGTTGACCGACACGATCCCCATCGGCTCCCCGGCCCGGTCACGTATGAGGGTCGTCGAGCTCAGCACCTCCACGACCGACCCGTCGCGGGCTCGTTGGGTGCTCTCGCCGTGCCAGCGGCCCGCATGTTCCAGGCGATCCCACATCTCGGGGATCTGCGTGGTGCCGTCGACCCAGTGCAAGACGTCGAGGACGTGGCGTCCCCGCACCTCTTCCTCCATCCACCCGTAGAGCCGCTCGGCGGCGGTGTTCCAGCTTCGGATGTGGAAGTGGAGGTCGGTGATGATCACCGCATCGGCGAGGTCACCGAGAACGCCGGTCACCAGGCGGCGCAGGCGCGCACGCGCGTCGGTGACCGGGGTGAGTCGCAGGCGCCGCGCCGGTTGACCGTGCCAGCGGGCCGGTGTGGACTCCACGGCGGCGGTGACCTCGCCGCCGTCGCCGCGCCGGAAGTCCATGAGCTCGGACCGTCGGGTCGTGCCGTGCCCGCTCTCGACGAGGCGAGCCCGCGCAGCAGCGAGGGAGGAGGGGCCGATCAGGTCGATGAGGTGCCTGCCGACGACCGCGTCGGGGGCGGTGGCACCGACGAAGTTCGCCGCTGTCTGGTCGCACGACACGATCAGACCGTCGACGTGGACGATCTCCGCCGGCTCGACCGCTTCAGCGGCTCGCTCCGGGCCGCTGGACCCATCTGTGCCGATCCGGGGCAGGTCGAGTCGGTAGCCGGCGCCGCGGACGGTGGTGAGCAACGTCGGGTGCGAGGGATCGTCCTCGAGCTTCGCCCGCAGTCGCCGGATGTGTTCGGTGACCGTGGAGGGCTGTTGCCACTCCGATGCTGACCGCCACACGCCGTTGAGGAGTTGCTCCCGGTCGAAGACGTGTCCCGGGCGGACCGCCAGGTACGCCAGGAGATCGAACTCCTTGGCTGTCAGCTCCACCGGCTCGCCGGCGGCTGTCACGGCCCGGGCCACCAGGTCGATGTCGAAGCGGCCGATGTGGAGGGTCACGTCGGCGACCGGGTCGCGTCGCCGGCGGACCGCGAGGACCCGTGCCGTCAGCTCACGTAGGTAGAAGGGTTTGACGACGAAGTCGTCGGCGCCCCGCTCGAGCGCACCGACGCGGTCGCCTTCGGCCGTCGAATCGCTCACCACGATGACGTGTGAGCCGGAACCAGACTCTCGGAGGTGGTCGACGACGTCGAGTCCCGACCCGTCCGGCAGCGTCGACTCCACGATCACCACGGTGAAGCTGCGTAGAGCGAGAGCCGCTCGTGCGCCTGCGACGGTGCCGGCATCCTCGACGTGGATGCCGTGGTCCTGGAGCTGGGCGCGAACGCGAGACCGCATGCCCGAGTCGTGGTCGACGACGAGCACGCTCATGTGGTCGACCTCGTGACGTCCGGTCCGGACATGCGAGAGCCCCGGGCGCCGTCGTCGCAACGATGGCGGTTTCCGTGCCGGTTTGGGTGACCCCCCATGTTCATGGTGCCGCTTTCGCGGCCATCCGACCCTGGCGGCGCCAGCAGGGATGGCCGAACGGAACTGTAATGGGCGCCCACCCGGAGAGCGCTGGCGGACCGACCGGCCCGACGCGCGCCGAGTGCGGACGGGTCGCAGCGTCCGGCCTACGTGCCCAGAGGCATCAAGGCATCGACCGCTTCCCTGATCCTCGCGGCGGCATCGGCGGCATCGAGCCCGTGCAGTTCGTCGATCGAGCACCGATGTGCCAAACCATCGATGGACTTCGTCAGGCCTTCGACTGTCGGATCAGGTCGTCGAGCCTCTCGCTCGCGAAATGGACCACCTCAGCGAGCGGACGCACTTCGCGGCGGCCCATGGACCCGTGCCCGACAGCGTGCTGGTGAACGACAGCGAGCGCAGTGGGTTGCGCGAGGTCGGAGGGACCGTCGCGAGCGCTGAAGGTCTTGTCGCCCCGAAGCATCTCGGCCGTCCTCTCGCGAAGCACCTCCAGTGCGGCTTCGTCCGCGTCGCCTACGAGGCGACCCTCGAGGTCCAGTCCATCGTTCACCCACACGAACAGGCGAGGCCGTAGCCCGTCGTCGTCGCCGGTCACTTGTGCCCAGCGAGGCA
>CAZCJT010000042.1:0-8694 GCA_964498565.1 uncultured Acidimicrobiaceae bacterium | reverse complement strand
GCCGGCGGTGATCACGAGAACCACCCATGCAAGGAGCCACACCGCAACGGCCGCTCGCCAGCCGGCAAGCGATGGCACTGTGACGCCCTCGCCGCCACCGGCACATCCGAGCATGTCTCAGCGGCCGCCGGAGCGCTGATCGGGGACAGTGAAGCCTGTCGGGTGCTACCAGCCGTCGGTCCCGTCCCAGCCCCAGGTGGGCATCGGGAGGTCGTCTGGCACTTCGCTCGCGGTGCTCCAGCCGTGGTTGAGCACGGCGGTGGCCCAGGTGAACCATGCGATCAGTTGGAAGCGCAGCTCAGGATCGGCGGGGATGTTGGCGTCATCCAGCGAGAGTGTGAACGCGGCGACGCCGCGGCCATCCATCTGTGGGTGGGGCCCGTTGCCGGTGTGCTGCCGCACGACGTCGGAGTAGCGGGCAACAGATTCGGTGTAAGAGGTTGGTCCCCCAAGCTGTTCGGCCCAGTACGCGGCGAGCCGCTCGGTGTGTTGAGGGTGGACACCGTCTTCGAAGGGATGCGCCAGGACCGGATCGGCCAGGCAGCGTGAGTGCCATGCCTCGGCGAGCGACCGCACCGCGTCGGGCCCACCCATTGCCTCATAGATGGTGGCTTCCACAGGGCCAGCGTAGGCGCCCGGAACTTCGACAGCGGGAGCCGGCTCCGCCGCCGCCATCGACCTCACCAACGACCTCGTCAGGCACGATCGACGCGCGAAGTGGCTACGATATCGACATGGAAGTAGCTACATCCACCGAGGTCGGGATCCGAGATCTCAAGAACGGTCTGAGTAAGTACCTGGAGCGCGTCCGCGCTGGCGAGGAGGTCATCGTGACGGATCGTGGCCGTCCCGTCGCCAGGCTGTCGGCGATCGATGAGTCGAACGATCGGCTGGCCGATCTCGTCGCCGCCGGCGTCGTTCGTGCTCCGACCAGGAAGACTCGGCGTCGGCCGAGCCGGCGCATCGAGCCGAAGGGTTCGGTGAGCGACCTCGTCGCTGAGCAGCGGCGGTGATCACCTACGTCGACACTTCGACACTCCTCAAGCTCGTCGTCGAGGAGGCGGGATCCGACGTGGCAGCGGTCATCTGGGACTCGGCTGACGCGCTTGCGTCGGTCGGTCTGGTCGTTGTCGAGGCCCGAGCGGCACTGGCCGCAGCCCATCGGGTGGGGCGGCTGACCGGCCACCAGCATCGTGAAGCGAAGCGGGAGGCCGAAGCACTCATCGAGGAGCTGCACCTCGTCGATGTCGGCGAGGGTCTGATCGCTGCGGCAGCCGATCTCGCTGAGGCCGACGGCTTGCGAAGCTACGACGCTGTCCACCTCGCTGGCGCGCTGCTCATCGAGGCGGAGATCATGACCAGTGCGGACGGCGCACTGTGCGAAGCCGCATCCGGTCGGGGCCTCCACATCGCGAATCCGCTCGCCGGTTGAGACGTGAGGCGACTTCGCCGTGACGCGTCGTCGCAGACGCCGACCTTTGTGGGACCGCGGGAGATCGGCGAGAGAGACAGGCCGGACGCTGTCCTCGAGCGCCGGTACGGTCGAGGCGAGAGCATGGGAGGAATCGATGGTGAAGCGCCACGACGACCCGACCGAAAATCGGCGGCACCCGACGAGGCCGACGCCGACCGGCACCTTGGTGACGATGCCCCACGCAGATGTGCGCGTGCGATGGGGGGCGGTTCACCTACGCTCGATCGGCACATCTCCGGCGGACCACCAGTGGGCCACCATGAGTGCCGAAGCGATGCCGTGCGCGTCGCTGCTCGGTGCCTGTGCCCGTTCGATGCGGTCGGCGAGCGCCGACTCGCGACGTTCGCGGAGGCGTTCGTCGATCGTCTCGAAGGCCCCCGGGTGCGTCGTCGATCACGTCCAGCCGCATCCAGCCTTCCCCTGCACTTCTCTTTACGGAGATGAACATGCCCTCGAGTGGATGGCCTTCGATGCCCCGTGGCGTGAGCACGACCATCGTGTCCCAACCCTGCGGTCGCGCACGCCTGGGGCCGTGAACTGTGTCGATGGTGAGCTCGAGCGGCGGGGTGGCGACGGCCTCGGTGAGCGCAGCGACGAACGCTCGTCGGGCGGGAGGAGCACTCGCTCGTCGTGTTCCTGGGCAACCGCCAAGGCGATCCAGTCAAGTAGCGCGAGCGGCCCGGCCAGCAGCAGGCCCACGCTCCGAGCCGCCCTTGGAACTCCTGCTTCGCCCGACAAGCGTCCCGGAGATCAGCAGCACCACCAGGAAGGCAGCGACGAGCGAGAAGCTGCCTCGCGTCGTGCCCAACGCTGCGCGCACGAGTACGAGCACGACAAGCGTTGGCCCAGCGACGCTCCACACCCGGTGCCCAACTGATCGACCTGCCCGATCTCTACCTTCTTCGCCCACCGCTCCAGTCTGGTCGTCAGCACACCCGTGAAGCACCCCACGTCCGTCTCGTTCGGGTGGGTTCCGCACCTACTGCCTGCCGGCTCGCACAGCGGACGAGCCAGCGCGAATGGTTGATCAGTCGGCCGACCGCTCGACGATGCGCTTCACGCTCATGTGCGAAACGCCGCTCTCGGCAGCGATCTCCCGGAGGGAAGCTCCCGCCCGGTGCGCCTCCCGGATCGCAGCATCTCGCTTGGTCGTCGCCACGTCCGCGTTCTTGGCTGCGTAGCGCACCAACTTCAACATGTTCGTCTGCGTGCTGTCGTTCGTCGTCGTGCTCATGGTCACCTCACTGGTCGGTGCGACCGAGGATCATCTCGATCATCAACCGGGCCTCATCAGCCCAGGTGTCTCGCAGCACGGGTACACCGTATCAATCTGTTACACCGCTCGTCGCCGACGGACGCAAGAGATTGATGCCGGTTCGCGCGGACGGCTGCAACCAGTCGCGCAAACACCTATCGCTCGAGCGCTACCTGGGGAGCCGGATGTTCTTCGCCGGGTTGTGGACGATGAGACGGTCTCGCACCGCATCGCTGAGGATCGCGGAGAAGATCCGGAAGACGGTCTCGACCGTTGCGGGTGCGAGCACCTCGGTGCGCCCCCGAACCCAGGCCTGCACCTCGCTCGGTCGGATCAGGCGAGCGCACGATCACCGAACGTCGGGAGCATGTGGTTGCGGAGGTGCGCGTCGACCTGGACGACGGTCGATCGGCGGTGCACCTGCGCGTTCCGCCACGAGTTCGCGTAGTCGCCGAACGTGACCCGACCAGCCGCTGGATCGACGTAGGAGCCGTCGAGGACCTGCCCTGGATGCGAGTCAGGAATCGCTCAGCATCCGTCTTGCGGTCGAAGTGATTCGACCGCTGGGGCCCGCCAGGATGGACCCGGTAGCGCGCCCGCCACTTGCCGTTCGGTCGCTTGTCGATGCTGGCCATCCGGCCTCCCTGCGACGCCGCACGAGGCGCGTGCGGAGCGGGTGACAGGACGGCCGACGAGATCCGAGACGTCGAGCCCGGCCATCGAGGGCTCGACGCTCCCAACGCTACCGAGGAGGGGTGACGGTCTCCGGGGCGAACACCCGAGCGGCAACCCACTCGTCGACGTCCCCGATTCGGTACCGGACGTGGCGGCCGACCTTCACGAAGGGCGGACCGGTCCTCGCCGATCGCCAGTTCGCCAGCGTCCCGACCGGCACGCCGAGCTCACGCGGTCGCAGGAGGCGGCCCGTGTCCCTGATGGTGGACCCGGTGATCGATGTCGCCATGGCAGGCGCTCCTCGTCGTCCCACCACTAGGCGGAGGAGCTCGCCACATCTCGCGTCAGAGGCGCAGATTTCTCGTGGTCACACCGTTCCGGAGGCGGCCCGCAGAGCACGCTCCGTGCTCTTCAATCCGCGGAACGCGATCTCTTCCTCCGGACACACCCTTGCAGGTTCCCCTACGGGGCACCTGCGGGCGGATTCGCGTCACTCACTGTGGCGGTTCTGATGGCTTCACCCCGGTGGCAGCGGCGCAGCGCGTGACGAGCTCCACGAGCGCGTCGGCGCAACGCTGTGGCGACGTCCGATCCTCGTACCCGTCCGTGCCCCATGCATCGGCGTCATCGAGAAGAAGCTCTGCTTCGACTCGCATCAGCGCCCTCGCGAGTGGCGCCGCGATGGCGGGCTCGAGGTGCGCATCGATGTGATACATGCCGTCCGGTCGCTCATCCGTCTCGAACTGCAAGAAGGCTCGGATGAGCTCGGTTACCGGTTCGCCGGCCACGAGGATCGGACTCTGGTCTTCTGTGTTCGTCTTCATGCCACCGACGGTAGGGACGGGGTAGGACAGTCTCCTGACGAAGAGGACCGGTCCTCAATCAGTCTTAGGAGCCGAGCGGATAGGTGTCACGTGGGCGCTGGACTCCACCGGTTTCGGTAGTCGATGAGGCGGCCGATGATCAGGACGGCGGTGGCGAGTCGGAGGGCGGCGTGGCGGTGGTGTTCACTCCGGTCGGTGCTGCGGCGGAGCTGGCCGTAGTTCGACCACCAGCTGTTGGTGGCCTCGACGATCCAGCGCAGCCCGAGCGTGAGCCGGTGCGGCTCACCCTTCTTTGGCTTCGTGCCGCGGCGCTGGATGTCGAGATCGACCAGGCCCCGAGCGGCGAGACGTTCACGCACGACTGGGTAGTCGTAGCCGCGGTCCAGGGAGAGAATGCCGATGTCGGCGAGCAGGCCGTTCGCCTCGATCGCGTCGAGGGTGGGCTCGAGCAGGGGGACGTCGTTGCGGTTCGCGCCGTCGATCGCCACGCCGATCGGGATCCCGGCCCGGTCCGATGCGACGGACCACTTCCAGCCCAACTTCCCACGATCTACTGGGCTCTTGCCCGTTCCCTCACCCCCGCACGGGGCCTTGTGGATCGACCCGTCGACAGCGACGACCTCCAGGTCGAGTTCGAGGATCCGGTCGTAGCCGGCGAGTGCTTCGGTGGCGAGGGCGTCGAAGACGCCGGCGTTGATCCACTCGTCGCGTCGGGCTCGTAGCGTCGTGTCGGACACCTCGTGTCCGAGGAGTGCTTCGATGTCGACCCACGACGAGCCGGTCACGAGCCGGACCAGGATCCCCCAGAAGCACAGTCGGTCCGGGATCCGCGGCCGGTGACAGCCGAGGGGATGGGTCTCGGGCGGGGCCGGGAGGAGCGGTTCGATCGTGGCCCACAGGACATCAACAACTTCGGGCTCCAGGGCGCGCATGATGGTGGCGACCTCCATCTGGTCGTCGGGTACGGGACAGCACCCGCATCAAACGCGGGGCCGACCGACGACCGGTGGATGGTCACCTATCCGCGCGGCCCCCTTAGAACAACGGGTACCACCGTGATCGAGCGCGACGGACTGTGATCGATCGGAGCAGGAAAAGCCCAGCTCAGCAGGCCTACAGGCCGGCGAGCCGAGCGATGGTGAGCCGGCTTGTAGGCGGGGTTCTGTCCCAGGACCGAGGTCCCGTGGGTGACCATCCATCTGTGCGGCCCACCTGGCCGATCGGGCGAGCAACCCGCGGCGCGCTTGGCCTTGCTCCGAGCGGGGGTTGCCGAGCCGCCGGTGTCGCCACCGACGCTGGTGCGCTCTTACCGCACCGTTTCACCCTCACCTGTGCCGGGCGGACCCGGCCATCGGCGGTCTTCTCTCTGTTGCCCTGATCCGACAGGTTGCCCCGTCCTGGCTCTCGCCAGCGCTCTGCTCTGCGGAGCCCCGACCTTCCTCAGCCACCCAGGGGTGGCCGCGGTCACCGGTCCGACTCACCATCGCCCCTCCAGTGTGGCAGCCGTGCGGGTCCCTGGGGCACTCGCGGTGTGGCGTGGGGCACAGAGCGGCATCGTCCGGGGGCGTCGGGGTAGGGAGGGCGTCGCCCCGTTCTGTCCACCCGTCGCAGGAAGACTCCCGTGCTTGCGCTCCTCCCCACCCCGGCGCCGCTGCGCCGGCCGGCTCGCCACCTCGTGCACGCCACCGCCGCCTTCGTCGGCGTCAGCTTGGCCCTCGCCTCGCGGATGCGGCCGTAGGGGTGACCTCCCGGCTCGTCGACGTCGCCATCGTCGGACTCGGTTCGGCCGGTGAGGCGCTGGCGGACGAGCTGGCCCGCCGTGGGCTCCACGTCGTGGGGTTCGAGCCCGGTCTCGTCGGCGGCGAGTGCCCGTTCACGGCCTGCATGCCGAGCAAGTCGCTGCTGCACGACGCCGTCGCCGGCGCCAGCTGGCCCGATGCCAGGGCGCACCGCGACGCGGTCATCGAGCACCTCGACGACGGTTCACACGCCGACGCCCTCGAACAGGTCGGCGTCACCGTGGTCCGCAGCGCGGCGACCCTCGTGGCGGAAGGCGTCGTCGAGGCCCTCGGCCGTCGCTGGCGGGCCCGACACGTGGTGCTGGCCACCGGATCATCCCCGGTGGTGCCCCCGATCCCCGGCATCGAGGACGTTCCGTGGACGACGAGCGCTGACCTGATGACCGCAGCGGATCTGCCCGAGTCCCTGCTCGTGCTGGGCGGTGGCGCCATCGGCTGCGAGGCGGCGACGATCCTCGCCGGGTTCGGCCGCCCCGTGACCGTCGTGGAGGACGGGGCGCTGCTGGGTGGAGACGTCGACCCGGCGGTGTCGGACCGGCTGGCCGTCCAGCTGCGGACCGCGGGGGTCGAGGTCTGCACCGGGACCCAGCTGGAGCGCGTCAGCGCCACCGGGCGAGGCGTGCGGGGTCAGCTGTCCTCCGGAGCCGAGGTGGAGGCCGCCATGCTGCTGGTCGCCACGGGGCAGGCGCCCAGCTGGGCGGACGTCGGCCTCGGTGCCGTCGGCATCGGCGACGATCCGGAGGTCGACGACGACTACCGCGTCGCCGGGCGGGACTGGCTCCGCGCCATCGGCGACCTCAACGGCCGGTCACCGTGGACCCACGGCGCCAACCACGAGGCCGGCCGCCTCGCGCGCCTCCTCCTCGGGGACGACCCCGGACCGACCACCGAGCAGATGGCGCACTGCGTGTTCACCTCCCCGCCCGTGGGTGCCATCGGGCTGAACGCGAAGGCAGCGGCCGAAGCCGGTCACGACGTGGTGGTGGGCACCGCCAGCTACTCCGACGTGGCGCGCTACTCGACCGACGATCTGGAGGACGGTGTCGTCGTGGTCGTGGCCGACCGCCGGACCGGCGAGCTCCTCGGCTGCTCGGGCACCGGTGCTCGCTTCGACGACGTGATCGGCGTCGTGGCCGCCCTCTTCCACTGCGGCGCCACGGTCCATGCCGCAGCCGAGCTGGTGCTTCCGTTCCCCACCATCGGACAGGTGCTCACGCCGGCGTTCCGCGACGCCGTCGACGCCATGGCCTGAGCTGCCTCAGCTCGGGACGATGGCGTCCGACGGCAACGGGTTGTCCGTCGGGTAGGTGGCGACCCGCTCGTTGCCGAGATCGCCGAGCAGGTCCAGCACCGTCGCCCGTCGGCTGGCCACCGCGCCGATGGACATGGCGGCGCTGCGCACGGCCGGATCGTCGAGCGCCGTGGCCATGTGGACGTACAGCTGTGCGCACGCCAGCTCCAGGTCGTGGACCAGGCGGACGAAGTCCCGCTCGACCGCGACCGACATCAGGCTCGGGTCGACCAGCGCCGCCTTGACGACCGGGTTGGCCGTCTCGAACGGCTGCCCTTCGGCCGCCTCGATGAGCGCCGTGAGGGTGGCGCGGTGCTCGACGTGGTGCTGCTGGAGCAGCGTGGCGACCTCGACGACCGCGTCGCTCTGGGCCAGCGCCAGCTCGAAGCCGGTCCGGTAGGTGTCGTCGACGAGGATCTCGAGCGACAGCGCCGTGTTGAGCAGGCTGAGGTCGCTGGTCCCCGGGGCGACGGGTTCGGTGTCGGTCGCGACATCGTCGACCGCTGCCGGCGGCGCGTCGTCGCCGGACCTGCAGGCGGCGACCACGACGCCGAGCCCGACGGCCAGCCCGCCGATGCGCAGCACGTCGCGGCGGTCGTGTGACGTCATGACGCGGCCAGGGGGAAGGCAGCCGGGTCGAGGCCGAGTGCGATGTCGACGGACTCCAGGGCACCGAAGGGGAACCAGGCGTCGGAGCCTTCGTCCAGCTCGTAGCCGAGGGTGGCCGAGTGCGATGCCTCCACGGGCAGGATCGTGGCGAAGGCAGCGACGGCGTCGGGTCCCTCGACGCGGGGAAGGAGGTGGCCGCACGTGACGGACAGTTGGTTCTCCAGGTCGCGAGCGAAGCGCAGCACCTCGTTCTGCGTGGCGAACGACTCGATCGCGGGTGTCAGGGCCTCGAGCAGGGCGGCGTTCGGACGGCCGGTGGCCTCGTCGCCGGCGACGGCCGCGTACACCTCGGCGTGCTCCTCGTGGTGCCCGATGAAGGTCTGGAGGAGAGGTGCCAGGTCCTCGGAGAGGAGCTCGATCCCCTGCTCGTAGGCAGCCATCGCGACCAGCTCCACCGACTCGGCGAAGGCGGCGACCGTCGCGTCGCCACCGGCCTGGGCCGCGACCGGGGGGAGGAAGCGGCTGGCGGGCACCAGCACCGGACCGAGGGCGACGAGGGCGCCGCCCACGCCGGCGCGGCGGACGAACCGGCGGCGGTCGACGAGGGGATCGGGGAGGTGCGTCACGGATCAGAGGTCGAGGCTGGTGAGCTCGGGGATCCAGGCTGCGCCACGGCGCGACGCGTCGGCGAACCGGGCTCGGTCGAGGGTGCCGTGCGGTTCGATCCGCTCGGCCGGCTCCACCGTGTCGATGGCGGCCGCGAGGTC
>CAZCJT010000041.1:0-11761 GCA_964498565.1 uncultured Acidimicrobiaceae bacterium | reverse complement strand
TCTACACGATGCTCGGCATGACGTTCTTCGGCACGCTCCTGGAGGAGACGTGACAACCACCCCCACCGAGACCTCGCCGGCGATTCGTCCGAGCTGTTCCAGCCTGACATCGCGGTGGTGCTCGGGTGCCCGGAGCCAGGACGACGACTTCCTCGCCGGCGCCCGGATCCTCGTGAAGCACTCCGAGGACTACGAGGCCGAGAACCCCGACCGCACCGACGACTACGTGGGTGAAGGGACCTCGGTCGAGTGAACGCCGCGCTCGGGACCGCCGGGGTGACCCTCGGCCTGATCGCATGCGTGGCGGGTGCCGTCACCATGGTCGTGGGGCTCCGGGGCGAGCGTGCCGCGCTCATCCGCACCGGTCGCACGTACGCCTTCCTCGCCCTCGCGGGTGCGGTCCTCGCCACCATTGCCATGGAGCGGGCGCTCATCACCCGCGACTTCTCCCTCGAGTTCGTTGCGAACAACGGCTCGAGCCGCACGCCGGCGCTGTTCAACGTGGCCACCATGTGGGCGGCCCTCGAGGGCTCGATCCTGCTGTGGGCGCTCGTGCTCGCCGGCTACACCGCGCTGATCGCCCACAAGTTCCGGGCCCGCCTCACCGATCCGCTGGTCGGCTGGGCGCTGCTCACCATGCTGGTCGTGGGGATCTTCTTCTTCGGGTTGATGCTCGGCCCGGCCAACCCGTTCACGACGGTGAGCCCGGTGCCGCTCGACGGGCCGGGGCCGAACCCGCTGCTGCAGAACCACGTCCTCATGGCGTTCCACCCGCCGTTGCTCTACCTCGGCTACGTGGGCTTCACCGTGCCGTTCGCGTTCGCCATCGCCGCGCTGGTCACCGGCCGGGTGGGGGAGGGCTGGCTGCTCGCCACCCGACGCTGGACGTTGTTCGCCTGGGGCTTCCTCACCGTCGGGATCATGCTCGGCGCCTGGTGGTCCTACGAGGTGCTGGGCTGGGGCGGCTACTGGGCCTGGGACCCGGTCGAGAACGCGTCGCTGCTGCCCTGGCTCACCGGCACCGCCTACCTGCACTCGGTGATGGTCCAGGAGCGCCGCGGCATGCTCCGGGTCTGGAACCTGTCGCTGCTGTGCGCCACCTTCGCCCTCACCATCCTCGGCACGTTCCTCACCCGCTCCGGTGTCATCGACTCGGTCCACGCCTTCTCCGAGTCCGACATCGGCAGCTGGCTGCTCGGCTTCTTCGGCCTCATCGTTGTCTTCACCGTCGGCCTCATCGGCTGGCGAGGCGACCGCCTCCGCGCGCCGGGCAGCATGGACTCGCCGATCTCGCGCGAGGGCTCCTTCCTCGCCAACAACGTGCTCTTCGCCGCGTTCACCTTCGTGGTGCTCCTCGGCACCGTCTTCCCGCTCGTCGTCGAGGCGGTGAACGGCGAGCAGCTGTCGGTGGGCGTGCCGTACTTCAACCGGATGACCATGCCCCTCGGCATGCTCCTCCTGTTCCTCATGGCCATCGCCCCGGTCCTGCCGTGGCGCAAGGCTTCCCAGGAGCTGCTGCGGGTGCGGCTGTTCTGGCCGGCCGTCGCCGCCACCGTCACGGTGGTCGCCACCGTGGTCGCCGGTGCCCGCGGTCTGGCCCCCGTGCTCGCCTTCGGCCTCGGCGCCTTCGCCGGCGGTGCCGCCATCCGCCAGGTGGTCCTCGCCTCCCGGCGCCAGGGCTGGCGGGGCGTCGTCGGCCGCACCAACGGGGGCATGATCGTGCACCTCGGCGTCGTGATGATCGCCGTGGGCCTCGCTGCCTCCCAGTCGTACTCGTCCGAGGTCGAGCTGCGGATGGAGGAGGGCCAGGTGGCCACCGTCGACGGGCACACGCTCGTGTTCGAGGGCATCGAGACCCGAGAGGACCCGGAGAAGACGACGATCGCCGCCCTCGTGCGGGTGGACGGCGGCAAGGTCTACCGCCCGGCGATCAACGAGTACGTCTTCGGCGGTCAGACCATCGGCACGCCGTCGGTGTCGACCGGGCTGCGCCAGGACGTGTTCCTCGCCCTGCTCGACGTGCCGGAGGAGCCAGGTGACCCGGCAGTGATCCGCGTCGTCATCCAGCCCCTCGTCACCTGGTTGTGGATCGGTGGCGGCGTGATGGGCCTCGGCACGGCGCTGGCCGCCTTCCCCGGGAAGCGGCGCCGACCGACGCAGCCCACGTCAGCGTCCGAGTCGAGTGAGCCGGACCCCGAGCCGGAGATGGTCGGGGCGTCGGCATGACCGCCCCTGCGCGCGAGCGACGGCGGATCGGTCCCTGGATCGCGGGCGCGGTCCTGGTCGTGCTCGCCGCGTTCATCGGGGTCCTCGCCACGGGTGGAGACGACGGCGGGGTCCGCTCCACGCTCATCGGACGCACGGCCCCCGGCATCGCCGGCGACACGATCGACGGCGCCACCTACGACCTCGCCCAGCACCGGGGGGAGTTCGTCGTGGTCAACTTCTTCGCCACCTGGTGCGTGCCCTGCATCCGGGAGCACCCCGAGCTGGTCGACTTCGAGGAGCGCCACCGCGAGACCGGCGACGCATCCGTGGTGTCGGTGGTCTTCGACAGCCGCCCCCAGCAGGTGCGGGAGTTCTTCGCCGAGTACGGCGGCGAGTGGCCCGTGGTCCTCGACCCCGACGGACGCACCGCGCTCGAGTACGGCGTCACCGGCGTGCCCGAGTCCTACGTGCTTGCTCCGGATGGCACGGTGCTGTTGAAGATCGAGGGCGGCGTGACCGCAGCGGCCCTGGAGGACCTGCTCGAGCAGGTCCAAGTCGGCAGCGTGGACGCCGGGGTTCTCGGCGGCGAGGACGAGGCAGAAGCGGAGTGAAAGACGTGAGCCGGTCCCGCTGGCCCTGGATCCTGCTGGTCGCGCTCCTGGCCGGCGGGCTCGTCGTGGCCGCCGTGGGCGACCGTGGCCCGCGCACCACAGCCGAGCGCGCCCGGGCGATCTCGGAGTCCATCAAGTGCCCCACGTGCCAGGGTCAGTCCGTCGCCGACTCCGCCGCGCCTTCCGCGCGCGCCATTCGCACCGAGGTCGCCCGCCGCCTCGAAGCCGGGGAGACCGACGACCAGATCCGGGACTACATCGCCGGCATCTACGGCGACGACGCCCTGCTGACCCCGCCGAGCGACGGCGTGGCCGGGCTGATCTGGTTCCTCCCCGCCGCCGGCCTGGTCGCCGCCGTGGGCGGCCTCGTCGCGGTGTTCCGTCGGTGGCGGGTGCCCGAGGACGTCGAGGTCTCCGACGAGGACCGAGTCCTCGTCGAAGAGGCCCGACGCCAGGCGCACCGGTGAGGCTCGACATCGACGAGCGGACCGTCGGTGGCGCCTCGTCGGCGAGGAATCGCTGCTGCGATCGCTCGGAGACACAGCAGAGGGTCAGGAACCCGCTCGACTCCCCGCTGCTCGTACTTCGGTACTTGGGCCGTGGCATCGGGATCGTTCACGCCTCGGCGGATACCGACCGGCCCATCCCTGGCCAGGGCACCGACTCGGTGCCGGGCGAGACGAGCAGCACGGCGAAGACGACGAGCGGGGTGAGGACGAAGAGGGTTTCATCCCAGCCGCCCTGATGGGCGAACTACGTCGGCAACGCGTCGATCACAGCAGGGTGAGATAAGGGGAGAAGTCGGCCGAGGCGTGTAGTGCGACCGAGACACCGACGGTCGAGACGACAGCGACGCCGAGGGCGGCGAGGGACAGATCCGGAAGTGCCGGGGGCGGGAGGTCAACGAGGTTCCGGCTGCGGAACTTCCACAGCTCGGCGCCGCAGGCGATGTGAGTTCGCGCGCCTTCAGTGCTGATGCCTCGCGCGATCGTCCGCCGACGGGTGAGCTGGCCGCCCGCAGCATCTTCGTCGGCCGCTCGCTCGAGACCGGTGCGCAACGCTGCCGCCGTGCGCGCGGCCCCGGGAACGAACACGAATGCCGTCTCCAAGGCAGTGGCCAGGAGTGCGCTCCATCGGTCTCCGCCTCGGAGATGTGCACGCTCATGGTCGAGCACGAAGCGCAACACGTTGGCGGACAGCCGAGTGCGCAAACCTTCCGAGATCACGATCTGCGGTTGCCGACCAGGGATCTTGTAGGCCACGGCCGCATCGGTAGGAATGATGACGACCTCCAGGTCCCCGGCCGTCTCGTGCTCGCCCAACCACGCGTCGACGCGAGCGGCCCGATGGCCTCGCGCCGCTCGACGCGCGAGGACAGCGGACCGACCGACGATCCAGACGACCGCAGCAGCGGCCGCCGCGGATCCGAAGACCCCTTCTGGCGCGAGGTGGTCGACCGGGGTCACGGCCCCTCCAACCATGAGGTGCAATGCGCCAACGGAGGTGGAGAGGAGGAGGGTGGCGACGATTGCGGACATGCCGAGGCCGACCGACACCACCGCGAGGCGCACGACCATCGTGGTGCGGCGGCCAGCATGGGCTTGGGGCGGATGCCGGGCATGGCGACGGCGAGGAGGCCGCAGGCCACGAGCAAGAGGTCACTGGTGAGGGCCGTCGTCGAGGAGCTTGCGGAGCTGGCGGCGACGCCGTGCGTTGAGTCCGGCCAGGAAGTGGGTGAGTGCGGCTTCCGGGTCTTCGGCGGCCTCGAGGATCCCGGCCATCCGCTCGGCTGTCTGCTCGCCCTCGCCCTTCACGGGGTGGTATGCGAACGCCTTGCCCACGGTGCGCCGGTCGACGATGCCCTTCTTCCACAGGCGACGGAGGATCGTCATCACCGTCGAGTAGACGACCGGGGGGTCGCTCTGGAGTCGAGCCAGGACCTCTCGCGGTGTGAGCCAGTCGTCGGTGTCCCACAGGATCGACATCACTTCGGCTTCGAGCTGGCCCATGCCTCGCCGCTGCACCGTCACGCTGTTCCTTCCACGACTGCTTGCACTGCTTCGGTGGCTCTGTTCGGATGCGACGTTGTCCCACCGCTCGATGACGGTACCGCCCGCACCGGCGAGGAAGACTCAGGGCTCCGCAGGATGCCCCTGCCGGTCGGGCCAGATCCATTCGACGGCCGCCTTGTTCAATGTGTTGGCCACAAAGTCCTTGAGGACCTCGAGGTGCACGAAGTCCATCCGGTCGCCGTACTCCTGAGCCAGTTCCTGCACCGTGTCCGTGATCGGGCCGCAGAAGCGGCTGACGCAGTACTGCTCCCGAGTCGAGGGTTCGGGCGGGGGCCTCCGGTTGCGTCCGCGAGGTCGGCGAGGACCGACTGAAGATCTGACGCTGAGCTCGAGTCCATGAGTGCCTCGATGCGTTCCTTCGCTCGCAGCAGGTCGGCAGTGACTGCTCGATCGATGTCGGCAGTGAGGGCGGCCAGGTCGTGGAGGCCGTCGTGGGCGTCACCGAAGAACGCCGCCCGTGCCTCCTCGACGTCACCCGACCGCGCCGACGCCAACGCATCGCACACCCCAGGCAGCGGCGACGCCCCGCGCCATCTGTCCGTCTGCGTCGTTGCCTCCGGCGGGGGTGATGGCGAGCCAGCCCGCAGCTGCTGGCTGAAGCCGAGGTCGCCGCGTCCCCCTCGAGGGCGGCGGGTACCGCGACAGCACCGGTCAGCGGCGCTGCGGGCCCAGAACTGCACGGCCCGGCCGATTCGCCAGCGTCAGGGTGCAGCCCGCCGACCGCGAAGGTGGGCCAGTCCCTCCACGGGTACGGGCTTGCGATCGACGTCCGCTCCGGGGGCGAGCTGATCCTCGACCGCCGCTCGGCCTTCGTACCGCCCGTGATGCCGTCGACCCCGGTTTGGCATCTCGACACAGAGGTCGTACACGCTGTAGCGGATGGACCGATTCCGAAGCCCTGCGTCCGCGATGGAAGCCAGCATGAGCCGGCGGCGTGCCCTCCGCCTCGGAGCCAGCGCGATCGTTGCGACCGCCCTTGCCGCATGCGGTGACACCGGATCGCCTGACCGCGCCGCAGCGGAGGCCGAGGAGCCGGTCGATGAGTTCACCATCGTCGCCGAGAACATGCGCTGGGACGTCGACCGGGTGGTGGTCCCGGCAGGCGTGGAAGTCACCGCCACCATCGAGAACCGTGACAGGGGCGCCCTGCACAACCTGCACATCAAGTCTCCCGAAGACCCCAAGACCGAACTTGAGCAAGGTGTCGTGACCCAGACGCTGACGTTCACCATCGCCGAACCCGGCGAGCACGAGTACGTGTGCGACGCCCACCTCTTCATGTCCGGGACCATCGTTGCTGTCTAGTCAGGATCCCGAGCAGGGTGGGCCCCGACGCCGGAGCCTGAGCGCGACATCTGGCGGGGCATCATGGCCGGCCCGCCCGTTGTCGGTACCGGAGGTTCTCCTCGGCTACCTGCTGGCCCTCGTTGCCGCCGGGATCACCAGTGGCGTCGTCGGGCTCGTCACCCTCGACGACAATGGCCCGCTCATGCGCCTCGGCGGCCAGGTCGGCCTCTGGGGCGGGTTCATCGGTGTCGTGGTGTTCGCACGGTCGCGCCCCGGCGCACCGCGGTACGTGGGAGCGATCCGAAGCGAGTTCCACCCATCGGACGTCCTCGGCCTCGTCGTCGGCGTGATGACGCAGCTGGTGCTGCTTCCGCTCCTGTACCTCCCGTTCCGCTCGTGGTTCGCGGAGGACGACCTGTCCGCTCCCGCTGAGGATCTGCTCGCGGACTTCAACGGCATCCTGCTGGTGCTGATGGGTGTGGGTGTGGTGCTGGTCGCACCGGTCGTGGAGGAGCTGTTCTTCCGGGGACTGCTGCTCGGCACGCTCCGGGAGCGCTGGGGGACGCTTGCAGCCGTGACCGGGTCGTCTGTCTTCTTCGGAGCCACGCACTTCCAGCCGCTGCAGTTCGCCGGGCTGACTGCTGCCGGGCTGGTGTTTGCCACTGCGGTCGTCAATACGGGGCGGCTGGGATCTGCGATCGCAGTGCACGTCGGCTTCAACGCCACCACCTTCGCGGCACTGGTCGTGCTCTGACTACGGCTTCCGCCGCCTGCGATCCGGCGGTCGCCCGCACGGTTGCCGGAGGATCGTTCGCACCAGTCCGGTCAGGGCAGCGACGACGACCACTGCCAAGAAGACCGCAGCGACGATGCCCGGTACGCCCCCACGCCGCCCGATCCCTCCGGTGGTGCAGGCTCGGCGACCGCGGCGGTGACCGGCCACTCGCCGCTCACTCGACCTCGTCCGTCTTGTGGCCGAGGTCCTCGGCCAGGCGGCGGCGTCGCCGGCGCACGATCAGGAACCCGGCGACGAGGATCCACAATACGACGGGCACGAACGCGGCGAGGGCAGCGGCGTTGTTCGCTGCGGCTCGCTCCCCGTCGGCGGATGCGAGCATCAGCACCGTGGCCACGATCATGTCGACACCGGGTCACCGCTCGGTGCCCGACGCGGGGCGGGTTGTCCCTGCGTCGCGGACCAGCGGAAGAAGATGACGACGATCAGGCCCCAGAGGAAGAACCCACCGCCAAGCTTCATGATCGCACCCGCCGCCTGCGTGTCCTGTACGGCCGTGACTCCCCACAGGCGTGGCGCAGTCGCGTACTCGTCGAACAGGGCAGTCTCGGACCACGTCAGGAACGAAGCCGGAAGGGTCGGGATGACCGATGACAGGAACAGGTACGCCATCTGCAGCGGGGGCGAGAGCTTGCCGTAGCTCTCGGGTGCCCGGTTGAGGATGGGCAGCCAGAAGACGAAGCCGGCGATCATCCAGAGGGCGTGCATGCCGAAGTGCACGGCATCCACCCGCAGGTAGACGCCGACGAGGGCAGGCCAGTGGCTGAACACCAGCACCGCATTGAAGAGCGCGATGGCCACCACAGGTCGGGCCAGGCGCCGGACGAGCGGCTCGGTCGGCTCGGTCAGCGTCGTGAGCATCCACCCCGGCGTCCCTGCCACCAGCAGCGGTGCCGACACGAACGACATGAGCAGGTACTGCACCATGTGGATGCTGAACAGGTAGCCGTCGCCGATGGTGTCGATCGGCCACGAGACCGACACCGCCAGCACGAGGAGGCCGGCCATGAACAGGCGTCGACGGCCGGCAACCGCGCCGGGGTCGAAGTCCGGGAGCCGAGGACCCAGGTTGCGCATCGCCCACTGGTATCCGACGGCGAGCCCCAGGACGAGAATCCACGCCTCGACCCGCAGCGCGAACGGGACCATGTCGATCGTCTCGGTCACTAGGCACCTCCGATCTGACGGCGGCAACCTGCGACAGCCTGTACCATCTCCCAATGGTGCCTGCTGCAGCCGAGGGCGTCCAAGCCACGACGGTCGTCGGGGGCTGGCAGCGGGGCCGCAGGCTTGTCGTGTTCCTGGTGTTGCTGACCGCAGTCGGGTCCTGCGCATCGTCCCCTTCGGGTGGTGGTGACGACGCCGCCGCCGTTCTTGCGCTCGAGACCCGTCTGGCTGAGCCACGCGATAGCTTCCGCTTCGCCTACCGCGCCCGAGGCACGGGTGTGCTCGATTGCGTCCTGCCGAACCGCCAACTCGACGGCACCGTCTTCCCGGACGACACCGTGCTGCTCACCACGGAGACACCGGGCGGCCGCGGCACGGCGATCGTCGAGGCGGACGCCGTCTACCTCAGCTCCGAGCTGTTCTCCGTCGAACCCGACACCTGGGACTGGCTCCGCATCGATCGACAGGACGTGGAACGGGTCCGTCCCCAGCTCACCCGGATCCTCGGTGCAGACCTCACCTCCTACGTCGCGGCCTCGGGCCCACCGCCCGACGGCAACGCGACCGTCGCGGCCATGCTCGAGCGCGACGACGCCCAACCCATCGACCCGATCCGCACGCCGAACAGCACCCTGGCTGACGGGTTCCGCTTCGTGGTCGAGGGGGATGCCGCCGTTCCGGTCGTCGACGGCTGGATCGACCCGGACGGAGAAGTCGCCCGCGTCCAGGTGCGTGACTCCGTTGCGGGCGCACCGGGCACGCCCGCCCCCGACACCGGTTGGGTCCTCGACTACCTCCCCCTGCCATCGGACGCCACCGCCCCAGAGGCGCCGACCGATGCGGTCGCAGCGACGGACGACGCGCTCACCGAGCTGGCTCCGCCGATGCAGGACGGGTGCGAGCTCGAGATCGGCCGGGAACCGGCCGACCCCAGCCTGTAGGCGAGCCGTTGCAAAGTCAGCCGCCGGAGTGATCCATGTCCTCTGACTCGGACATCTCGCCAGCGTCCCTGCGGTCGGGGGACGGGCCGGGCTCGTAGCCGTCGGGTCGAGGTCCGCGCGCGTGCACGCGGCCTGCATCTCGTTGATCTCGATCGTCTGGTTCCGGGCCGTGCGTCGGCCAGCTTCGAACCAACGGGTCGGACGCTTGCTCTGTCGCAGCGGTGGAGACGCCCCCTCGGTGGCGGTCCTCCACCAGCGCCATGAACAGGGCGTCTGCCTCGGCGCCCTCGGCCTCCCGGGTGTACGTCTGTGCCGTCGGGGTGGTCCCGTTCTGCAACTCCCACGCCGACAGGGTCAGCCTGCTCGTGGTGGTCGAGCATGTCCTGCAGTTAGCCAACACCTGCGGACGACTCGCCGCGTTGCTCGCGCTCCATCACGAAGTAGGTGACGCCCGCTCCGAGGAACGCGAACACGCCGGCGAGGCCGACGATGGCCAGCCAGGTGCGGGGCACGCGAGGAGCGTCTCTGATCGGGCGCACCGGGACAACGAGGGCGCGTAGAAGGCCCCGGCCGCGGCCTTCGAGAATCGGCAAGTCCGTCTTGAACGGGGCGACGCTTCGTCCCGCCATCGCGTCGGTACGGTTCGCTGGTGTGGCGCCGGACGAGGATGACGTCGAGCGTGGCCTCGGCGACGACGATCGCTGGCTGGGTCCCGCCGTGCCGCATCTTCCCCTCCCACCGGATGACCGCGTGTGGCGGCACCCGTCCGAGTTCGGGGCGCAGTCGCGCGCGCAGCGCGGCGAGCAGCGACTGCTCCGACGACATCGTCGGACCCGGCGATTCGTCGCGGTCGGGACCGTGGCGACCGCAGTGGCTTTGGGGGCGCTGGTCGGGGTCATCTCCAGCGACGACAGCCGGACCTCGAGAAGCCCGCTTGCCATCGACGGCGACAACGAGGAGGAGGCGCGGCTCGGTGCTGATGAGGTGCTGAGTGGCCCGGTGGTGACGGTCGAGTTCCGCGCATCCGGGCGGCGCTCCCTGGCGAGAGCGACTCTCTATCGGGACCGGTACCTGCTGACCGCCGCTCGCTTGGCGGCCGAGGCTGACTCGATCTCCGTCGTGGGAGTGACCGGTGGTGCCGTTGCCGCGACGGTCGTGGGAACCGACACCCACACCGATCTGGCCGTGCTGCAGGTCGACGGCCGTACCGAAGGTGCACCTCTGCGACGGCGTTCCGCCCTCGTGACCGGCACGGCGGTGACGGCCATGACGGGTTCCGTGCACTCGGGAGGAGCGCAGCAGGCGACGGTCACCGCCACCGACCTGAGCGAGAGAACCCCGGACGGAGTGGTCATCTTCGGCCTCGCCCGCATCGACGCACCTCCGCAGCCGGAGATGACCGGTGCAGCTGTTCTGGACGGCTCGAGGCGGCTCGTCGGAGTGGTGAACGCTCTGGAGTTCGACCAGCCATCGTCCGGAGACAGACCCCTGATGGTGCTGCCTGCGACGATCGCCGCGAACGTCGCCGACAGCATCATCGACACCGGCGCACCGCAGCATGCGTGGCTCGGCGTCACCATCGCTGACCGTCGACCCGACAACACCGCGCCGTGTCCCGCGGGCGTCGCCGTGACCGCCGTGCACCCGAGTTCTCCGGCCGAGGAAGCACAGGTGCGGCCCGGCGTTCTGGTGGCGGGAATCGGGGGACAGGACACGCCGAGCGTCGATGCCCTGATGGCGAAGATGCGAACTTTGCGACCCGGCGACGCCACCACCGTCCGGTTGTGCACCGCCGGGACGACCATCACCCGCCGGATCGTGGTGGGCGAGATCCCAGTCGAGGGATGAACGCCGCTTAATTGATGGATCCCGAGCTCATGGGACCGCCACGGCCAACAGCACCACCGTTCCGATGCCGATCCGGTACCAGCCGAAGACGTCCAAGCTGCGAGTCTCGAGCCAGCCGACCATCCAGCGGATCGACGTCAGGGCGGCAGCGAAGGCCACGACGAGGCCCAACGCGGGGGTCGCGACTCCGAAGACCTCGATCACCTCGGGCCCGCTCCGGAGCGCCTCGTAGGCGGTCGCTGCTCCCAGCGTCACCAGCCCGAGCAGGAAGCTGAACTCGACCGCCGCCTTCATCGAGCACCCGACGAAGAGGGCGGCCAGGATCGTCACCAAGCTCCGGCTGATGCCGGGCCAGAGGGCGACCGTCTGGGCGAGGCCGATCACCGCCGCGTGGCGGACACCGATCAACTCAAGGTCGAGCTTGCCTCCACCAGTCCACGGACGATCCCGTGTTCCGAAGATGAAGAGGCCACCCGCCATCCACGCCACGGCGACCGGAACGACGCCGAACAGCAGCGACTTCACGATGGCGCCAGCCAAGAAACCGGTGACCGCGGCGGGAGCGAACGCCACCGCCAACGCGACGAGGACGCGGCGGCCGCCGGGGTTGCGACCGACTGCGCCCTGAACGAGCTGGGCGGTCCGGTGCCGGTACAGCACCAGGACCGCGAGGATGGCCCCACTCTGGATGCAGATGGCGTACGCATCGAGCGCTCGCTCCGCCCGGCCATCGCCACCGATGCCGAGCAACCGAGACGCAACCAGGAGGTGGCCGGTGGACGACACGGGGAGGTACTCCGTGAGGCCCTCGACGAGTCCGAGCACGACGGC
>CAZCJT010000040.1:0-11941 GCA_964498565.1 uncultured Acidimicrobiaceae bacterium | reverse complement strand
CCCTGGCCGGCCGCTTCGAACCGGGCGCGGCCGGCCTCGCCGGCCTGGTCGAGCCGGTGCCGTTCCTCCAGGAGCTGTCCGAGTTCGGGGTGCGCGCCGCGGTCTTCGTCGGCGTCACCTGAGCACCCGGCGCGTCAGCTACCGCGCAGGAGCGCCAGCAGCTCGTCGTGGCCCTCGCCGTTGGTGGCCACGCCGGACCCCTCCCGGGGGTCCGGTGAGCCCGACCACGAACTGAACCGACCGCCGGCCTCGGACAGGATCACCGGCATCGGGGCGATGTCCCAGAGCGCCGCCGACGGATCCACCATGGCGTCGATGCGGCCGGTGGCGACCATGGCGTAGCCGAACCCGTCGCCCCACGTCCGCAACGCCCAGCCGGCGCGCTTCACCCGCAGCAGGGCGTCCTCGTCCCAGCGGGTGAACCCGGACGCCGTCAGGAACGGCTGGGTCGTCGAGCGGGCCGCCACGCGCGCCGGGCGGCGCTCGCCCCGCACGTCGTCCTGGAAGGCGCCCAGCCCCCGCCCGGCGTACACGCACTCGCCGGCGGCAGGCAGGTTGATCACGCCGAGGACCCACCCGTGGTCGTCCTCGACGGCGAGCAGGTTGGAGTACAGCGGCACGCCCCGCATGAAGGCCTTCGTGCCGTCGATGGGGTCGATGATCCAGCGCCGCCCGGTGGTCCCGGCCCGGTCGCCCTCCTCCTCGCCGAGGACGGCATCGTCGGGGTGGGCGGCATCGAGCTCGGCGCGGATGTAGGCCTCGGCGTCCTTGTCGGCCTCGGTCACGGGTGTGCCGTCGCCCTTGGCCTCGATGGCCAGGTCGTCGCTGCGGAACCGGCGCAGCGTCCGGCGGCCTGCCTCCTTCGTCAGCTCGACCGCCCAGGCGAGCAGGTCCGGATCGGCGGGAGGGGGGGTCATGGGCCGAGCATGGCAGGCGGGCTGCCCGGCCGATCAGATGCGCACCGTCTGGGGCCAGAACGCGGTCGGGTCCGGCTCTCCGAAGCACTCGAGGTCGCTCGCCTGGCGGTTCCACGCGAACCGCAGCAGCTGTCCGGCCGGGCCCCGCACGGCCATGTCTCCCTTGGCGTGCCCGCGTTCCACGTCGACGCCGGCGTCGTGGAACCGGAAGGTCCACTCGCCTCCCTCCACGGCGCCGGACGACACGGCGTCGTCGGTGGCATGGAGGTGCACGGTCTCGCCGGCGCCGGTGATGCCCCGGGCCCGGGCATGGGCCAGGAAGACGTCGGCCAGCTCGTCGATCCCGTCCACCGCCAGCGCGGGCTCGATCGGGTCGGGCGTGGTGTGGGCCAGCTGGGCGTCGACCCGGTGGATCACGGTCTCCTGCGCCATCCGGCGGAACCAGAAGGCGGCGGTCGGCGCTCCGGCCCAGTTGGGGCGGTGCTCGGTGGGATCGGTCTCGTGCAGGGCCGCAACCAGCTCGTCGGCGGCGGCCGAGAGCATCTCGAGCGGCGGCACGCGGGTGTCGGGGGGGTCGAAGGGCACGAGGTCCGATCCCGGCTCGGCGCGCAGCTGGGCCACCACGAAGCGGAAGACGCCGGCGTGGTGGGCGAACAGGTCGGCCAGAGACCAGCCCGGGCACGCCGCCACTGCCTCGTCGAGCCGATCGAGCGGCGTGGCCCGGATCCGTTCGATGTCGGCCTGCAGGTGCTCGAGGTGGGTCGACGGCTCCATCGGCCCAGACCGTATCCCTGACCGTCCGCGGCGGAGCCCGGTCCGCCCGCGACCATGGCCGACGTGCACGACCACTCCCACGACCTCGGGACCGCGCCCGAGGTGGCCCGGCTCCTCCGCCTGGCCGTGCTCCTGGTCATCGTGCTGACGGCGATCGGGTTGTTCATCTGGCGCCCCGACGGAGGCATCGCCATCCCGGAGGCCGTCGACGGCCAGGGCCAGCGGGTCGAGGCCACGGTCACGGGCACGGCCGAGGTGGACTGCGCCGGCACCGACCTCACCGGCGCGCCGATCGTGTGCACCGAGATCCAGCTCGACATCACCAGCGGTCCCAACGACGGCAGCACGGGCAGCTTCGAGCTCTACCCGCAGGCCGGCAGCCCGGAGTTCGACGTCGACGACCGGATCGTCGTCAACGAGTACGAGGTGCCCGACGGCTCGGTGTCCCACACCTTCGCCGACTACCAGCGGTCGCGGCCCCTGCTCGTGCTGGCCGTCATCTTCGTGGTCGTGGTCGTGGCCATGGGCCGCTTCCAGGGGCTGCGGGCGCTCGGCGGGCTGGTGGTCTCGGGCGTCGTCCTGCTGGCCTACGCCTTCCCCGCGCTCCTCGACGGCCACCCGCCGCTCGGGATCGCGCTGGTCTCGTCGGTGATCATCGCCATCGCCGCGCTCTACCTGTCCCACGGCGTCAACGACACGACCACCGTCGCGCTGCTGGGCACCCTCGGGGCCCTGGCCCTCACCGGCCTGCTGGCCGCCGTCTTCACCTCCGCGGCCCAGATCACCGGCCTCGCGTCCGAGGACCAGATCTTCCTGCTGGTGTCGGCCGAGGGCGTCGACGTCCGCGGGTTGGTGCTCGCCGGCATCGTCCTCGGCAGCCTCGGCGTGCTCGACGACGTCACCGTCACGCAGGTGTCGGCCGTCGCCCGCCTCCGCGAGGCCAACCCGGGCTACGGGATCCGGGAGCTGTACGCCAGCGGCGTCCGCATCGGCCGCGACCACATCGCCTCGGTGGTGAACACCCTCGTGCTCGCCTACGCCGGCGCCGCGCTGCCGCTGCTGCTCTTCTACTCCAGCATCGGGATCGGCTTCTCCGAGTCGGTCACCTCCGAGATCGTGGCGGTCGAGGTCATCCGGACCCTGGTCGGCAGCGTCGGCCTCGTCGCCGCCGTCCCCATCACCACCGGGCTGGCCGCGGTCGTCGTGACCGGCACCGGCTTCCGCAGGCCGACGCACGACCGCGACCACGGTGAGGAGCCCACCGTCGCATCGGCCCCCGAACCGGCGCCCGCACCGGGGGCTCGGCCGGACGGGTCGGCCGACTGGGACGAGTTCGGCCCCCGGGGCGAGGACTTCTAGGTTTTCCACAGCATCTTCCACACCTGTGATTACATGGATGTGGTTTCGCGGTCCCACCGCCCCGGCCGGCACCGGGTTGTCGTTTCGCCGACGCGCCTGCGAGACTGTTCCGTCGCTCGCATCGGCGCCCGCGCTCACGTCCGTGAGGCGGTGCTGCGCCCCTCGAAGGAAGCACCATGTCGAAGATCTGCCAGGTCACCGGTCGCAAGCCGTCGTTCGGCAAGACCATCTCCCACTCCCACCGTCGTGGCAACCGCCGCTGGACGCCGAACATCCAGAAGCAGCGCTTCTGGGTCGAGTCCGAGAAGCGCTGGGTCACGCTCACGGTCTCGGCCAAGGGCATCAAGACGATCAACAAGAAGGGCATCGACGCCGTCCTGGCCGACATGCGCCGCAAGGGAGTGAAGCTCTGATGCCCAAGAACGACAAGCGCCCGATCATCAAGCTCAAGAGCACCGGCGGCACCGGCTACACCTACGTGACCCGGAAGAACAAGACCAACACCCGCGAGCGCATCGAGCTCTCGAAGTACGACCCCGTGCTCCGCAAGCACGTCATCTTCAAGGAAGAGCGCTAGCAACGAGGGGTACCGCCCGGCGCAGGCCGGCACGGCGAGGGCCCCACATGGAGATCGAGACCCGAGGTCGGTGCCTGGCACCGGCCTCGGTCGCGCATGGGCCTCGGTCGCCGGGGGTAGGAACCGGCCACCCCGCAGGCCGCCCGTCCACCCCGAGGTCGTACCGTGCACTTCCAAGCGCTCTTCTCCAGCCGCGACGCCGACTCCGTCCGCATCGACGGGATCCTCCACGACGGCCCCGGCCCCGGTCGCGCCGCCACCATCACCGGCGCTCGTCCCACCAGCGGCGTCCTCGCCGTCGTCATCCCCGGCACCCTCGACGCGTGGGCCGACGGCATGTCGATGATCGAGGTCACCGAGGGGCGGGGCTGGCTCGAGATGACCGACGGCGCCACGCGCCTCAGCCTCCGGCCGGTCGGCGTCGACCACGCCTGACCGGCACCACTCGACCGGCGGGTCCGAACGGGGAGGTGGGGTCTCCGACGGGCCCGCCGGCCGAACCCCCGAATGCACGTAACCTCCATCCGTGGACGATCCAGGCCAGGCGCTCGTCGACGTGGTCGATGCCCACGACCGGGCGATCGGCACCGCCACCCGAGCCCGGATGCGGGCCGAGGCCCTCCGGCACCGGGCCGTCTACGTGGTGGTGCGCACCACCGACGGGAGCATCGTCGCCCGACGGCGAGGTGGTCGAGGTCCGCACCGTCCCGGTCGCGGAGCTCCCGGCGTTCCTCGCCGACCACCGGCACTGCCCGGACTCGGTGGAGCTGGTCCTGCCCCTGCTGTTCGAGCGGCTCTGACGTCGCCGAGCTGCCGGCGGTCGACGCTGCGGGTGGCATCCTGAGCCGATGAAGCTCCAGTGGAAGGTCGCGATCGTCACGGGCGCCGCGAGCGGCATCGGCGCCCACGCGGCCCGCCTCTTCGCCAGCGAGGGGGCCACCGTCGTCTGCGTCGACCGCGACCACCACGGGGCCAACGCGGTGGTGAACGAGATCACCGCGGCGGGGGGCCGGGGATTGGCGCTCACCGTCGACGTCGCCTCCGACGAGGAGGTCCGGGGCATGGTCGACCGCACGGTGGAGGAGTTCGGCCGGCTCGACGTGCTGTTCAACAACGCCGGCGTGATGCTCGCCGACGACGGCGACGCCGAGACCACCACCGAGGCGGTGTGGGACGAGACGCTGGCCATCAACGTCAAGGGCGTGTGGCTGGGCTGCAAGTACGGCATCCCGGCCATGCGCGACGCCGGCGGCGGCTCGATCATCAACACGGCCTCCTTCGTCGCACTGATGGGGGCGGCCACGCCGCAGCTGGCCTACACGGCGTCGAAGGGGGCGGTCCTGTCGATGACCCGGGAGCTGGCCGTCGTCCACGCCCGCGAGGGGATCCGGGTCAACGCGCTGTGTCCCGGCCCGCTGCGGACCAAGCTGCTCATGGACTTGCTCGACACCGACGAGAAGCGGCAGCGCCGCCTGGTGCACGTGCCCATGGGTCGCTTCGGCGAGGCCGAGGAGATGGCGAAGGCGGCGCTGTTCCTGGCCACCGACGACTCGTCCTACATGACCGGCGCCACCTTCACCGTCGACGGCGGCATCACGTCCGCCTACGTCACGCCGGAGTAGCAGTGCTTCCCGCCCCGCTCCGGGTCCTCGACCTCAGCCAGTACCTGGCCGGTCCTGCGTGCACCCGCCTGCTGGCCGAGATGGGGGCCGAGGTCGTCAAGGTCGAGGCCGCCCCCTACGGCGACCCGAGCCGGGCGTTCACCCCCCGCCGCAACCGCCGGGCCGGCTTCTTCGTGCAGCAGCACCGGGGCAAGCAGAGCATCTGCCTCGACCTGTCGAGCGACGAGGGCCGTGCCGTCGTGCGGGAGCTGGCCGACCACGTCGACGTGGTGGTCGAGAACTTCAGCCCCGGCGTGATGGAGCGCAAGGGCTGGGGCTACGAGGAGCTGTCGGCCACCAACCCCGGCCTGGTCCTGTGCTCGATCTCCGGCTTCGGCCAGACCGGCCCGTTGCGCAACAAGCCCGCCTTCGACTTCGTGGCCCAGGCCTACGGCGGGGTCATGCACATGACCGGCGACCCCGACGGACCGCCCACGTTCGTGGGCATCGGGATCGCCGACACGGTCGCCGGCGTCCATGCCTTCGCCGCCATCGGGTGGGCGCTGCTGCGACGGACGATGACCGGGCGGGGCACCCACATCGACGCGTCGATGGTGGACTCCCTCGTGCACCTGCACGAGACATCGATCTACGCACCATCCATCACCGACGGCGAGTACGTGCCGATGCGAGCCGGTCGGCACTACCAGCCGTCGGCACCGGGCGGGACGTTCCAGGGCCCCGAGGGCTGGATCGTCGTCTTCTGCACCCAGGGACAGATCCAGGGCCTGTGGGACGCGATCGGCCATCCCGAGTACGGCGACGACGACCGGTTCCGCAACAACGACGGCCGCCTCGCGAACCGCGACGAGCTCACCGCCATCCTCGAGTCGTGGATGGCCGGCTTCGACACCGACGACGCCGTCATCGCCGCGCTGGAGGCCCACCGGGTGCCGTGCTCGAAGGTCCTGTCGCCGGCGGAGTTCGCCGACCAGGCCCACCTGGTGGAGCGGGGGATGATCCGGTCGGCGGACGACCCGGTGGCCGGCCCCGTCACCGTCCCGGGCTTCCCGCTCGCCTTCGACGACGAGCGCCCGCAGCTCGACGCGCCGGCGCCGCTGCTCGGCGAGCACAACCGCGCCGTGCTCACCGGGCTCCTCGGCTGGGACGACGGCCGGGTCGACGCCCTGGAGGCCGCCGGCGTCCTCCAGTCCAAGCCCCGCTGAGCCGAGGAGCCAGGCGCCATGGGAGACTCCGGCCATGACCGGAACACGGGTGGCGATCGAGGAGGGCGTGGTCTACGGCCGCGCCGGCGGAGACGGGCGGGAGCTGCGGTGCGACGTCTACCGCCCGGAGGGCGCCGACGGCCGGCTCCCCGGCGTGCTGCTGATCCACGGCGGCGGATGGCGCAACGGTGACCGCACCCAGCTGCGGGGATACGGCGTCCTGATCAGCCGCGAGGGCTACGTCTGCGTCGCGCCCGAGTACCGCCTGGTGCCCGAATCGCCGTGGCCGGCCCAGATCGACGACGTCCGCACGGCGCTGCGGTGGATGTGTGACAACGCCGACGAGCTCGGCATCGACCCCACCCGCATCGCCGTCGAAGGGAACTCGGCCGGCGCCCACCTGGCCCTCCTCCTCGCCGCCGACGAGTCGCTCGGCGTCCGGGCGTGCATCGCCGTCTACCCCCCGACCCACCTCGTCTTCGGCGAGCACGTCGACGGCTCGGTCCCCCTCATCGCCATCGCCGACGACGGCGGCTCCCTGGAGCTCGAGCGGGAGGTGAGCCCCGTGCTGCTGGCCTCGCCGACGTTCCCGCCCACGAAGCTCATCCACGGCAGCGGCGACGACGTCGTCCCGGTCGCGGCCAGCTTCCGCATGTACGAGGCGCTCCACGCCCACGGGGTGCCGGTGGACATCCACGTGTACGCCGAGCAGCCCCATGCGTTCGACGCCGAGCCGCTGTTCGGGCGGGCCACGGCCCGGGAGATGGTGCACTTCCTCGGTCGCTACCTCTGACACGTCCGTGGTGGCCGGCCGGGGGGCCGGGTACGGAGCGCCCGGCCCCAACCCCCGTCCCAAGGAGTCCCCTGTGTCCTCGACCACCACCGCCGATCCCCTGCTCGCCGAGCTGCTCGAGCGTCGGGGAGCCCCGGTCGCCACCGTCGTCTCCTCCGGTCCCGGCTTCGAGGGGGACGTGCAGGCCCGCCTCGACATCCGCACCAAGGACATCCGCCGCCAGCTCGAGGAGGCCGGTCTCCCGGAGCGGGTCGTGGAGGGCGTCGCCGGCGCCGTGCAGGCACAGGTGGGCGACGAGGCCGTCGGCATCGTGGCCGACGCCACGGGCATCGTGAGCACCACGCTCGTCGGCATCGACGACGAGGCCGAGGTCGTCCAGGTCGAGGCCCTGCCCCGCTACGTGCCCTTCGTGCGCGACCGCTTCGTGAACCGCGCCCACGTGGTCGTGCGCTGCGACCGCGTCGGGGCCCACATCGCCCGGGTCGAGCGCGGTCAGATCGAGCGCGACACCGAGGTGTCCGGCGACGACGAGCACGTCCAGAAGGTGCAGGCGGGCGGCTGGAGCCAGCGGCGGTTCCAGAACCGCGCCGAGCACACCTGGGACGAGAACGCGAAGGACATCGCCGAGGCCATCGTCGCCGAGGCCGATGCCATCGACGCCGAGCTCGTCGTGGTCACGGGCGACGGCCGGGCCGTGCAGCTCGTCGCCGACCACCTGCCCGAGCGCTTCCACGACCACCTGGTGCTCGACGACCACCAGCCCACCGACGAGGCGTCCGACGCCGTGGTGTTCGATCGGGCCATGACCCTGGTCAAGGACCGCGTCGGCCGGGAGCTGGTCGAGGTCCTCGAGCGCTTCGCCGAGAGCCGCGGTCGGGGCGAGGGCTTCGCCGAGGAGGTCGACGACGTCCTCGCCGCCCTGCGCCAGGGCGCGGTGGAGACCCTGCTGGTCTCGGGCGACTCCGACGAGCGCGTGCACGTGGCGGCCGACGACCCGATGCAGCTGGCCAGCGACGCGGCCGCCATCACCGATCTCGGCTTCGAGGAGGTGCTGGAGGCCCGGCTCACCGACGCCGCCATCCAGTCGGCGCTCGCCGGCGGGGCCACCGTGATGATCGTCCCCGAGCACGGGCCGAACAGCCCGAAGGGTGCCGTGGGCGCCATCCTGCGGTACTGAGCTGAGCGCAGGGTTCCCGGGCCCCCGGTACGGTCCGCGGCCATGAGCTCGCTGTACCCCTACGCCGACCGGCTCCCCGTCAACCGGACGCTCCCCGACGAGGGCCGCAGCCGCGAGGACATCCTCGAGGAGCTGCGGTCCCTCGCCGCGTCCGAGGACGAGGCGTGGGAGACCGGCAAGTGCTCGGGGTCGATGTACTGCGGGGACCATGACCACTACGGGTTCATGAACGAGGTCTTCGGGCTCTTCGGCCACATGAACATCCTCCAGCGCGACATCTGCCCCAGCGCCACCCGCTTCGAGGGCGAGGTCATCGCCATGGCCCTCGGCCTCATGCACGGCGACGCCGCCGCCGACCGGGGCCACGACATCGCCGGGATGGTCACCTCCGGCGGTTCGGGGTCGATCATGCACGCCCTGCTGGCGTACCGGGACCACGCCCGCCAGGAGCAGGGCATCACCAACCCCAACATCGTGAAGCCCGAGACCAGCCACCCCGCCTTCGACAAGGGCTGCCACCTGTTCGGCATCGAGGCCCGCAACGTCCCGGTCGACCCGGACACCACCACGGTGCGGCCCGAGGTCGTGGCCGAGCAGATCGACGAGAACACCGTCGCCATCATCGGGTCGGCCTGCAACTACGGCTACGGCACCATCGACCCCATCCCCGAGCTGTCCGAGCTGGCCGTCGATCGGGGCGTCGGCCTCCACGTCGACGGGTGCCTCGGCGGGTTCATCCTCCCGTTCGGCCAGGAGCTCGGGTACCAGCCGATCCCCACCTTCGACTTCCGGCTTCCCGGGGTCACCACCATCTCGGCCGACACGCACAAGTACGGCTACGGCCTCAAGGGCACGTCGACCCTGCTGTTCCGCGACAAGGCCGTGCGCAACAGCCAGTACTTCTTCCGCACCGACTGGACCGGGGGCAAGTACTGCTCGCCCGGCATGGACGGGTCCCGGTCCGGCGGCCTGCTCGCCGCCACGTGGGCCTCGATGGTGAGCCTCGGGCGCAGCGGCTACCGGGCCTACGCCGAGCAGATCTTCGAGACGTCGGCGGCCATGCAGGACGCCGTGCGCAGCCACCCCGAGCTGCGGATCCTCGGCGACCCCACGTTCCTGTTCGCCTTCACCAGCGACGAGTTCGACATCTACCACGTCAACGACTTCATGCGGCTGCGGGGCTGGCGGTTCAACGGCCAGCAGTACCCGAACGCCATCCACATGGCGGTGACCCGCCCGCAGACCCAGCCGGGCGTGGTGGACGCGTTCGTCACCGACCTCGGCGAGGCCGTCGCCTACGCCCTCGAGCACAGGGACGAGACGCCGAAGTCGGCCGCCGTCTACGGCGGCGTGGCTGGCGGGATGACCGACGAGGCCGACGACTTCATCCGGGACGTGATGGCCGACATGATGGACAAGCACCAGGGTCTGCCCCGCTGACCACCTGACGGTTCTGTCGTGGATGGGTCAGGCCTGGCCTGACCCATCCACGAAAGTCGCCGATGTGGTGGGATACCGGCCGTGACCACGGCCCTGGGCATCGACGTCGGGACGACCAACGTCAAGGCCGCGCTGGTCCGGATCGACGGCACGGTGCACGCCACGGCCAGCCGCAACCTGGTGGCAGACGTCGAGGGCGACCGGTCCGAACTCGACGCCGATGCGCAGTGGCACGCGATCGTCGACGCGGTGCGGGAGTGCGGCGCCGCGGCGCCGGGCGCAGCCGCCGAGGTCGTGGCCGTCGGCGTCGACAGCCAGTACTCCTCCATCGTGCCGGTCGACGCCGAGGGGCGGCCGGTCGCACCGATGCGTCTGTGGTCGGACCGGCGCGGGACCGAGCGCAGCTTCGCGATCCTCGCCGCCCACGAGGACGCGTTCATGGGCTTCATCGAGCGCCACGGCATCCCCCCGGTCGGCGGCGGCCTGAGCCTCGGCCACGTCCTGCACCTGCAGCACGACTGCCCGGACGTGCACGCCGCCACCACCGCCTACCTCGAGCCGATGGACGCGGTGAACGCCCGGCTCACCGGTCGCCTCGCCGCCAACCAGGCGACGCAGTTCATGAGCCAGCTCATCGACAACCGTTCGCTCGGCCAGACCGCGTACGACGAGGTGCTGGTCGGCTGGGCTGGTGTCGACGCCACCCGCCTGCCGCCGCTGCTCTCACTCGACGAACCGATCGGCGTCCTTCGCCCCGAGGTGGCCGAGCGACTCGGGCTGCCCGCCTCCGCGCTCGTCCACGCCGGCGTCAACGACACCCAGGCCGGCTCGGTCGCCACCGACGCCCACCGGCACGGGCGGGCCGGGCTCAGCATCGGCACCACGAGCGTGCTCGTCGACGCGATCGACACCAAGGAGGTCGACCTCGAGCACGAGGTGCTGTCCTGCCCCGGCTGCTTCACCGATCGCTACCTGGTCTTCGCCGAGAACGGTCTCGGGGGCAGGCCGCTCGAGCACGTCCTCGTCGACGTGGTGGACACCGGCGGCTTCGACACCCTGGACCAGGTCCTCGATCGGGTGCCGGCGGGCAGCGGTGGGGTCCTCTTCCTGCCGTGGCTGGGAGGTTCGATGGCGCCGGCCACCGACCGCGACATGCGGGGTGGCTACGTGAACATGGGCCTCGGTACCCGTCGCGAGGAGCTTGTCCGCGCCACCTGCGAGGGCGTGGCGCACAACCTCGCCTGGCTGCTCCCCCACGTCGAGGCCCTCACCGGCGTCCGGATCGAGGAGCTCGCCTTCGTCGGCGGTGCCGCCCGATCAGCGGGCTGGGCCCAGATCGTGGCCGACGTCCTGGACCGTCCCGTCGTCGTGCCGGACCGTCCCGAGGTCGCCATCGCCCGGGCCACGGCCCTGCTGGCCCTCCACCGCCACGGGCTGCTCGATCGAGACGACCTGTCCCGCCTGGCGAGCACCGGGTCGTCCCGCGAGCCCGACACCGCGCATCGCGACGTCTACGCCCGGCACCAGCCGCAGTTCGAGGCGGCCTTCGAGGCGCTCCGCCCGATCAGCAGCGCCCTCAACGCCGCGACCTGAAGCCTCCGGCGACGTCGTCGCCGATGGGCACGCCGTCGACGATCTGGTCGAGGTACTCGCTCATCCCGAAGCCGGTCTGGCCCCGGCACTCGCCCCCCGGGGACTTGGCTACGGCTGTTGCCAACCTAGCCAACCGGGTACCGTGGGAGCCGTGCGTGACGTCCTCGACCCGGCGCTCGTGACCCGTTCCCGCGCCGTCTCCGCCCTCACGACCTTGGCGTTCGTGGCCGGGTTGTTCGTGCTCGCCGTCGGACCGGCGCCGGCGTCGGCCGAGCACCCGGAGCGGATCTCGGGCGGCGATCGCTACGAGACCGCGGCTCGCGTCTCTGCGTCGCGGTTCGCCGCCCCGGCCCCGGTGGCCTACGTGGTGACGGGCACCAAGTTCCCCGACGCCCTGGCCGCGGGGGTCGCCGCCGGCGTCGAGCGTGGCCCCGTGCTCCTGACCGCACCGACGTCGCTGCCCCCGGCCACGTCAGCCGAGCTC